>JAYTBL010000815.1:0-7642 GCA_043736975.1 Polyangiaceae bacterium | reverse complement strand
TCGAAGCGCGCTCGGGCCGACTCCTTGCGATCGATCTTGCCGCTGATGGTGCGCGAGCCGATGTGGAACGCGTAGCCGCTGACTGCGCCGTCGACCGGGAGCGGCATCGCGTTCGACCTTTGTTGGGGTTCGCCAGGCCAACGCAGCGAGCCCAGGCGCTGGTGACAAAGAAAAGTTCGATCCCTCTCCGATTCCTTGGTCCCACCCTTGCACCCCCTTGGATCGAAGGAGGCGACTGGAAATGGCAACGCTCTCGACGACGGCATGGGTGCTTCACGAGCTGGGTCTGGCCGCAGGATTCGGCGGCAATCTGTTCGGTCAGATCGCGCTGAACCCCGCGGTCGACCAGATCCAGTCGAAGCGCGAGCGCGGCAAAGTCGCCCACGTGGCGTGGGACCGCTACAAATCGGTCAACCAGGCGTCACTCCTCGTGATGGCTGGCACCTGGCTCGCTGGCCGCACCTTGCTCGGCGGCCGCGAGGTGGGGCGCTCCGCGCGCGCGCTCACTCTCACCAAGGACATACTGGTGGCGGGAGCGCTCGTGGGTGGGGTGGGCGCCATGGTCTTCGGGCGCATGCTCGACAAGGAGCTCGGGGCGAGCAACGAGCCGCTCCAGACGAGCAGCCGGCCCGCTGCGGAGACGCGGGAGCGGGTCGAGCGTCTGCAGCGCGTCACCAACGGCTTGGGCCGCCTCAACATTGTCATGAACGCCGCGGTGCTGGCGGTGACGACGGTGCTCGCGATGAGGTCGAGCCGCTCGGCCCGCTGGAAGGTCCTGGCGCACCTGCTCCCGTGAGCTCGGTCAGCGGAGAAACTCGCCGAAGCGCTCGCCGATCATCAGCGTCGGGATGTTCGTGTTCGAGCTGGTGATGGTCGGCATCAACGACGCGTCGGCCA
Source organism: Polyangiaceae bacterium (assembly GCA_043736975.1). GTDB lineage: Bacteria > Myxococcota_A > Polyangia > Polyangiales > Polyangiaceae > Labilithrix. Next base: position 6,745 of record JAYTBL010000815.1, on the reverse strand, counting down.
CGACCAGCCCTTTCACGCCGCGCACGCGCCCGTGCTGGTCGGTCGCGGCGAGCGGGTCGCCTTCGGCTCCCATGGGGACCGTTCCGCACGGGTGGTACCCCGAGCCAGTGATCCGCTCGAGCGCGCCGACGAAGTCGTCGTTGCCGTCGAACGGGTCGCGCTTGGGGTAGATCGGCTTCGCGAGCGCCGTCACCGCCTTGGTGCGCGAGAGGCGCCCGATCCAGCGAAGCGCCTCGCGCATGGCCGCTCGGTCCTGGTCGTGCCCCAGCAGGTTCGTACGGATGACGGGCCGATCGGTGGCGCGGGCCGAGGTGAAGCGGATCGTTCCCTCCGCCTTCGACTTTCCCACCACCGCCGCGATGGTGACGCCCGGGATCGGGAAGTGCGGGACCGGCACGAACGAACCGGCCTGGATCTGCATGTCGTTCGCGCCCAGACCTCCCGTCGATCCGTAGCGACAGACGGTCTGGATCAGCGGGTGATCGACGCGCGCCATGCCGGCCCGATGCGGCAGGAAGAAGATCGCGACCCCCGGGTGATCGATGAGCCGCGCCCCCACTCCCGGCACGTCGCTCACCAGCTCGACGCCGAGCCGCTCGACCTCCGCCTTCGGTCCGATCCCCGAGCGCAGCAGGATGCCCGGCGTGGCGATCGCTCCCGCGCAGAGCACCACCCGATCCCCGAGCAGCTCGCTCACGCGCCCGTGGCGCTCGATCTCCAGGCCCTGCACGCGGCGATCGCGGACGAGCACGCGACGCACCAGCGTGTCGGGACGGATGGTGAGGTTCGGGCGTGCGCGGACGGCGCGTCCGAGATACGCGCGCGCGGCGCTGATGCGCTGCCCGTCGATCTTGTTCATCGCGTGCGGCCCGATCCCGGTGGTGGTGGGGTCGTTGGTGTCGGCGCTGCGCGGGAAGCCGAGCTCGAGGCACGCCTCCACGAACCCAGCCTGCCACGGCACGAGCTCCTCGGGCGGGTGGCGTCGGATCGGGATCGGCCCGGTCTGCCCGTGCCACTCGTTGTCGACGTCGAGATCGTGCTCGAGCCGCTTGAAGGCCGGCAGACAGCGCTCCCATGACCACTCGGGCAGCCCGAGCGCCGCCCACTCGTCGTAGTCGTAGGGCATCCCGCGGAGCGCGATGCAGGTGTTCACCGCCGACGACCCGCCGACCACGCGCCCGCGAGGGTAGCCCATGGGCAGAGCGCTCCACCAGCGGTGGTGGGTGGCGCGGTAGTCGTAGCCCCAGTCGTGCGAGTGCAGTGAGTTCTGGCGGCCGTCACGCAGCGGGGCGGGCAGGACGTCGGCGTTCTCCGCGGCGTCCGGGAAATCGGGTCCTGCCTCCACCAGGACGACTTCGTGACGGTCGTCCTCGGTGAGGCGCGAGGCGATCACCGAACCGGCGGAGCCCGCCCCGACGACGATCGTGCGCATCGCGGGGCACTCTACTTCAGGTCACTCGTCAGCGCGCCCGGAAGAGAGGACCGAGACGCTCGAGGTGCTCCTCGGCCTCCTCGTGCTGGTCCTCGAGCGCAGCCGCCACGCGCGCCCGGACGTCGTGATCGCCGACGACGCGCACCAGCGCTCGCGCCTCCTCGCCATGACGGCGCCGCAGCACGCGCGCCGCGCCCATGCGCGCATCGACCGGCGCACCGTCGTCACCGAGCGTCTCCCAGAGCACATCCTTCTTCAGCGCGTCGCCACGGTAGGCGTGCGTCTCGGTGGGAATCGCGTCGAGGCGCGCCAGCCAGGCGGAGGCCCGCTCGTCGCCGCGGCCCAGGTTCGCCACGCGGATGGGCAGCGCCTCGGCCCGCGCCGACGCCTCGGCCTCCTCCAGCGCGCGCGCCGCCTTCTCGTCGTCGCTGCGCACGGCGTCGACCTCCGCCCGCTCGGCATCCGCGCGGTGCAGCGCCACGTGCGTGTCCCACACGCCGCGTCCCAAGGCTACCGCGCGACCGGGCGCGAGATGACGCACCACGAGGATGACGAGCGATACCCACGCCGCGACCACGCCGCCGATCCCGAACACCGCCTTGCCGGAGAACCCGAACGGGCCGCCGAGCCCGCGTGTGGCGAGATAGTAAAGCGGACCGCAAGCGACCGCGAAGACCGAAACCAGCAGCTGGAGGACCACCCCCCAACGCGCGGGCTGGCGGAGCGGGAGGTCGCCGAAGGGCGTCACCGGCATGCTCAGCGCGAGGGCTATCCGCCGCGCCTCGTCGGCCCGCTCGACCTCGATGAACACGACCGACGATCCTCGCGCGATGGCGACGCTCCGGCCGCGCCTGGCCACCGCAATCCGCAGCGCGGTCACCTCCGCGGCGCGGATCGTCAGGTCGCCGGCGCGCACCACGCCCGGCTCGCACGTCACGCTCGTCGTCCGCCCGCGGCGGTGCCACGCGAGCCACGGGCCGAGCCCGCCCAGCGCGATGAGCACCGCGACGCCGCCGTATACGCCGAGATCCGAGGGCCGGAAGAGCGGCGTCCCCAGCAGATCGTCGACCACCACTGCGGCGAGCCCCAGCGCGGACGCCGCGGTGGTGGCGAGCGCAAGGCGCGGCTCGTCCCTCTTCCTGACGACGCGCGCGATCACGATGCTCATCGTAACGCACGGCGGCGCGATGTCGTTCCGCGATGGCGCTACTTCGTGACGACGTGCAGCCCGCGGGTGACCAGCGGCTGGATGCTGTCGAGGTTCCCGATCGCGCACCCCTCGACGTAGAGGAACTTCAGCTTCTCGAGCCCCTTGAGCGGGCTCACGTCGGTGACGTTCGTACGCTTGATGCTCAGCTTCTCGAGCTTCTTCATCTTCGCGAGCGGCGCGAGGTCGGAGACCTGCGTGTCGTCGATCTGCAGCTCGGTCAGGTTCACCAGCGCGGCGAGGGACGCGACGTCGCGCACGTGGGTGCGCGCGAGGTCGACGCGATCGAGCAGCACGAGCTTCTCCAGCGGCTTGATGTCTTCCACCTCGTTGATCGACGCGCGCAGCGACTCGAGGCTGGTGAGGTTCGCGATGGGCTTCAAGTCGCGGAGCTTTCCCGGCCCGAGATAGAGGTGATGGAGCCCGGTGAGCTTGGGGATGATGCAGGGATCGAGCTCGTCGAGCGATTGCTTCTTCGTGAGGTTGAGCGACTTGACGGTGGAGAGATCGCTCATACGCAGCGCGTCCTTGGGGCGTCCGAGCTTGAGCCGCAGCTCGGCCTCGAGCTCCTTGTCGGTCACCTCGAGATCGGGCCCGGTCGGACAGAGCACCTCCTTCTTCGGAGGCTCGGGCGCGGCCGACACCGACGCCGCGGCTGCGGTCGCGCTAGGCATGGGCGCGGCCGCCTCGGGCGCGGTCTTCGCGAGGATCTCGGCCTTCTTCTTGTCCTCGTCGCAGCCTGCGATCAGAAGGATCACCACGAGACCGACGAGCGCGTTCCTCTTCATGGCGCGCAGGATACGATAAGGTGCAGCGATGCGCGTGCGGAAGTGCCCTTGCGGCCACACCCGGAGCCATCCCGAAGTGCAGCAGGAGCCGGAGTACACGCTATGGGGCTGGATCCAGCTGAGCATGCTTGGGATCACGCCGCTGCCCGACCGCATCGTCTTCCGCTGCATCCGCTGCAAGAAGAGCCTGGGCGTCTCGCGCGATCCGGCGCTCCTCCGCCGCCGCGGACAGCCGACCGACACGACCCCTGGCTTGTGAGGCCCGCCGCGCCCGTGCGAGCATGACGCGCTCATGATCCAGCGCAGCATCGAAGCGGAGATTGGACTGTGCCTGCTCTTCGCCGCCGTCGACGGAGAGATCTCGGAGCAGGAGCTCGGCGCGCTCTCCGATCGGGTGGGCGTGCTCCTCGGTGAGGAGTTCGATCTCACGCGGCTGCCCGCGCTGGTCGAGGGCGAGATGGGCACCATCGAGGAGCTCGGCGTCGACGACTACGTGGCGCGCCTGCCCGAGCGCATCGCCCCCGATCGCCGCTTCGAGGCGGTGCGCGCGGCGTGCGTGGTGGCCTGCGCCGATGGTCTCGCGCCGGAGGAGGAGGAGGTGGTCCGTCAGGTCTGCGCGATCCTCGAGCTCGACGCCGACGGCATCATCGATCGCATCGGCGCGCGCAACGACACCATCGCCGTCGCCGGTGACGCACACGACGACGAGCCGAACGAGACATCGGCGCTGATCACCAAGCGGCTCGGGGAGCGCGGCTGGGTCGACCCGATGCAGGCCATGCGCGACGCCGGCATCTCGGTGAGCGGCTTCGGTGCGATCGCGCTCCAGTACGAGAGCCCGACCGAGCACCTGCTGCGGCTCGAGCACCACACCTGCGACGGGACGATCCACCTCCACGTCACCGACGAGGACGAGAGCGGCATGGACCTCGTGATCACCCCCGACGGCAAGGAGAGCGCGCTCCTCACCGCGATCCTCGCGCTCCAAGACGAGGTGACGCTCGACAACCTCGACGGCCAGCTGGCGAAGCTGCTGCGCATCGCGCGGATCTCGGTGCTGCGCGGCGACGATCTCGTCGAGCTCGAGCGCCCCTCGTGACGCTCGTGACGTCGCCTGCGGGCTGCGTGACCATCGACGACTTCGAGGCGGCCGCGCGCGCGCGCCTCCCGGCGATGGCCTACGACTACTACCGCTCCGGCGCCGACGAGGAGCACACGCTCCACCGCAACCGCGAGGCCTGGACCGACCACGCGCTCTGGTACCGTACCCTCGTCGACGTCAGCGCGCCGCGCACCGCCACCACCGTGCTCGGCACCGAGGTGGCCTCGCCGATCCTCGTCGCGCCGACCGCGTATCACCAGCTCGCCGATCCTGAGGGCGAGCGTGCGACCGCGCGCGCGACGGCGGTGGCAGGCAGCCTCTACGTCGCGTCGACGCTCGCGACCACCACGCTCGAGGACGTTGCGGCCGCGGCGCCGGGCGCCGCCCAGTGGTTCCAGCTCTACGTGCAGAAGGACCGGGATTTCACGGCGAAGCTCGTGGAGCGCGCGAAGGCTGCCGGCTACCGCGCGATCGTCGTCACCGCCGATACGCCAGTGCTCGGCCGGCGCTGCGCCGACGTCCGCAACGGCTTCGCGCTGCCCGCCGGCCTGCAAATGGCGAACCTGATCGACATCCTGCCGCCCGATCTGCGCGAGGGCGCGGGTTCCGAGCTCGCGCGTTTCGTCGCGTCCTGTCACGATCCCGCGTTCACGTGGGAGGATCTCCGCGCGCTCGCGGACACGTGCGCGCCGTTGCCGCTCGTGGTGAAGGGGATCGTCCGCGGCGACGACGCCCGAGCCGCGCTCGACCACGGCGCGCAGGCGGTCTGGGTCTCGAACCACGGCGGTCGCCAGCTCGATCTGGCCCCCTCCACCTGCGAGGCGCTCGTCGAGGTCAGAGCTGCGCTCGGAGAGCGGGGAGAGGTCTACGTCGACGGCGGAATCCGCTCCGGCACCCACGCGCTCGTCGCCCTCGGCCTCGGGGCGCGCGCGGTGTTCGTCGGGCGCCCGGTGCTCTGGGGCCTCGCGGCGGGCGGCGAGACCGGCGTGAGCCGCGTCCTCGGGCTCCTGAAAGACGAGCTCGTTCGCGCCATGCAGCTCGCGGGCTGCGAGGACGTCGCGGCGGTCCCCTCGGACCTCGTTCGCCCGACGCGCGCCGCATTGTTGCGCAGGTAGAACAATCCGTTCCCTGCTCCAGAGCTATTCGAGGGCAACCTCCGGGGTCATCGTCGCATCGGTCAGAGGGGCAGGAGACGACAAATGACTCAACCGACCCGCAGGACTACAGGCCAAGTGAACATCATGAACACCACGATCCGCGCTGCATTCCTTGGTCTCGCGATCACCTCGCTCGCGGCCGTCGGCTGTGACGACCCCTCGAAGGGGAAGAGCAAGGCGACGACCGGCGAGGCCGTCAGCACCAGCAGCCAGTCGGCGGTCGCCACCGGCGCCGCCGCGAAGTACACCTTCGATCAGAGCGCTTCGAAGGTCTCGTGGACCGGCTCGAAGGTCACCGGCAAGCACGAGGGCGGCTTCAACACGTTCACGGGCAACGTCGACCTCGTCGACGGCGCGCCGGAGAAGAGCAAGGTCAACGTCGACATCGACGCGGGCTCGCTCACCACCGATAGCGAGAAGCTGGTCGGCCACCTCAAGTCGCCCGACTTCTTCGACACCGCGAAGTTTCCCAAGGCGACCTTCGCCTCCACGGAGATCAAGAAGGGCGGCGAGAAGGGCGCCACGCACACCGTGACCGGCAACCTCACGCTGAAGGGCGTGACGAAGTCCGTGACGTTCCCGGCGAGCATCACCGTCGCGGGGGACACGGCGTCGGTAGACGCCGAGTTTTCGATCAACCGCCAGGACTTCGGCCTGACCTACGCGGGCAAGGCCGACGACCTGATCCGCAACGACGTCGTGATTAAGCTCGCGATCAAGGCCAAGAAGTCCTGACCAAGGGCGCCGCGGCCGCTGAAGATCCGCGAGGAGCGCGGGGCCGGGGGCTGCGCTATGCTGCGGCCATGACCGTCGTCCTCGCCCTTGTCGCCGTCATGCTTGCTGCCTTCTTCTTCATGCGCGCCCGGCGCAAGAGCGTAGAGATCCGGGTGGCCCACGAGTCGACGCCGGCGCTCGACTCGTGGATCGCCGAGGCCCTCGAGATCGAGCTCGCCGAGGGCGCGCTCGGACTGCGGTCGTCCACGCCCGAGGAGCGCGTGAAGCTCAAGCAGTCGCTTCGTGGCGAGCCTGATCCCGACGTCGTCTCCACCGTCGAGGACA
>JAYTBL010000814.1:0-3084 GCA_043736975.1 Polyangiaceae bacterium | reverse complement strand
GGCCACGGGGGCCTCCCGGAAACCGTTCTCGCCACCGATTCGCATGTCCGGCTGGTTCGGCCGGTCCGGCCGGCGGTTGTCCGAAATCGTCAGGCGCGGACGCCGCGATTTCGCAGCGTCTTCGCCAGCCCCTCGATGGCCCGCGCATGCAGGCGGCTCGCCCACGACTTCGACAGGCCGAGCTCCTTCGCCGCCTCGTCGAAGTTCACATCGTCGAAGTAGTGGCGCTGGAGGAGGTGACGCTCCGCCTCGGGGCGCTCGGCGATGGCCTCGCGGATGGCCTCGAGGATCTCCGCCTGCCCCACCGCCTCCTCGGGGCTCGTGCTCGTGTCCTGCGCGTCCTCGATGGCGTCGCCCGAGCGCATCGAGAGAAAGCCGATCGCCATCGCCATCGCGGCGGTCCCGAGCTGATCGGCGAGGGCTCCGTCCGCTTCCTCGGCGGTCCGGGGCGGCGCTGCACCCTGCTCCTCGGCCGCCACCTCGTGCACGCGGTCGGCGGCCTGCACCGCCCGTAGCTTCCGGTAGACGCGCCGCGGAAGATTCCCCCCCGAGCGCACCGAGTCGATCATCGCGCCGCGGATGCGCAGGTTCGCCCAGCGACGGAACGCGAGGCCGCGCTCGGGATCGAAGCTGCGGGCCGAGGCGAGGAGCGCCTCGCGTCCCGTCGAGACGAGGTCGTCGACCGCCACGTAGGGGCCGAACTGCCGCCGCAGCTGGCGGGCGACGAGGTCCACGAGATCGAGCCCCTCGGCCAGGCGCGCGAGCACCTCGGGTGAGTCAGGGGGCGGCGGCGTCGGCGACATGGAGGGATCGCGTTCAAAATCCCAGGGTCGGACGAGGGAAGTCAAGCTAGTCACGCGCGATGTCGTGAAAGTGCCGGTCGTGACTTCCGGTCCGCGAGCACGCGAGAACCCTGGTAGGGTTCGCGGCCGTTCGATGACCGACGGCAACGAACACGACGACGACGACGTCCCGAGCGTCGCCAGCCTGCGTCTCGCGGCGACGGACCGCGCGACGTCGCTCGACCCGCGCACGCACGCCGCGTGGCGCACCTGGCTCACCGCGCTCGCGACCAACGCCGAGGCCGCCACCGCCGCCGCGCTCGCCTACCAGTCGCTGAATGACGAAGGGCGCGATGCCTGGCTCGATGCGCTCGAGGCCGACGCGCCCTCGGTCGACGTTCCCGCTATCGCGCTGTACGCGCCGCTCCTCGCGGTCGAGCAGGACGACGAGCGCCGCTTCCGCATCGCCCAGAACGTCACGAGCACCGTGAAGCGCAGCACGCCACCGCGGGCGCTCGTCGGCTGGAAGAACGGCGAGCGCGTCTGCCTGATCGTCTCGCCGCTCTACCTCGATTTCGTGGAGCTGCTGCTTTGCCGCTACCATCAGGACCGCGGCATCCACGACGCGCGCCACGAGTGGCTCGTGCACCGCAACGAGGTGGAGACGTGCGCGCGCGACATCGGCGCCCCGATGGTCGACGCGCCGCTGCCGCAGGTCGTGGAGGAGCTGGCGCACGCCGTCGTCGCCGATCGCCGTGCCGGCCGCGCCGCGCCGCCGGCCCTCATGCGCTACATCGATCTCTTCGCCCCCGATCTCCCCGCTGCGGAAGGCACGGACTCCGAAGCGCCGGGCGGTCACGAGGAGTAGGCGGCATGGCAGGCTCGCAGGACCAAGACCAGCGCTGCGGATCCTGCGCGCGCTTCGTGCGGGTGGTGGAGACCATCGACGAGAACGGCGAGGTCCGGCGCCACGGCGACTGCCTGCTCGGCGTCTGGCCCTCCCCGCTCTTCGCGCACAACACCTGCTCGCAGTACGTCAAGAAGGGCACGTTCACCGTCGGGAAGTCCGCGGTGCCGGCGCGCTCGCGCGGCTTCGGCGGGCGCGATCCGAGCCCGCGCGCCCGCTCTCTGCCCACCGTCCACGGCGAGCCTGAACGGCTCGCGCTTCAATTGCCGGAGGAGTTGCTCGACATGAACGCCGACGAGTTCCGTGAAGTGCTGCGCGAGGTCCTCCGCGACGAGCTGGGCATGGGCAGCGCGCCGATCGGCGCCCGCTGGGAGGGCGGCGAGATGATCCTGAAGCCGGGGAAAGAGGGTACCGCCGAGAAGCGCATCCCCATCGATTCGCTCTTCTCGAAGGTGGTGATGATCCGCGACAAACTCCGCGTGCTCGAGCAGAAGATCAACGCGCACCCGAAGCTCGTACCCGAGGAGAAGGTCGCGATGCAGGGGTACATCACCGGTTGCTACGGCTCCTTGACGACGTTCAACGTCCTCTTCGCGAACAAGAACGACAACTTCGTCGGACAGAAGGGAGATGATTGAGCTGAGCCCGCGCGCGCGGGTGCTGCTTGCGGTCCTGCTCGTGGTCGGGGGCTGCGCCGGAAGGCAGAGGGACCTCAGCGCGGTCGGCGTCTCCGACAAGCCGGGGACGGGCCTCCCCGAGCGACCGGTGAGCTACGCCTTCGACCCGCTCGACGAGCGCCTGGTCTCGAGCGCCGCGCATCGCGGCAAGCCGACCGTGCTCGCGTTCGTGACCACCGGCGACATCGTGGGGCAGGCTCAGATCGACTACCTGGTCGCGATGTCGAAAAATGACGGCGCGAAGGTGAACTACGCGCTCGTCGCGCTCCACCCGCGCAAGGAGATCGTTCTGGTCGCGGCGTACACCTCCGCGCTCAAGGTCGAGTTTCCGGTGGCGCTCGGCGACGCCTCGGCCATGGGACCTGGCGGGCCGTTCGGGGAGATCTCGGCCGTGCCGACCGTAGTCGTCCTCGATGGGGAGGGGCGCATCGTGTGGAAACACACGGGGCTCGCCAAGGCCGATGAGCTCCGCGGTCACATGCGCAGCCTTCGCTGAAGGCTGCGCTCGCGCTGCCTTGCCCCGCGCCGAAATCGTGCGACCCTTGGAGGGCGCGCGGCTCTACAGGGAAATCCATGCCTCACCGCTTCGTCGCCCGGTCTGCATTGGTGATCGGAGCGCTCGCCGCGCTGACCACGCTCGGCTGCAAGGGGTCATCACCGAACGCCGCCGCGTCGCCTTCCGCGGGCGCCGCGCCCGGCGGGACCTGCGCGGCGCTGA
>JAYTBL010000813.1:0-7653 GCA_043736975.1 Polyangiaceae bacterium | reverse complement strand
TGGCGCGCAGGTTGTTGACCCAGGCCACGCAGCCATCGAGCTGGAAGCCCTCGGCGCCCGGCGGCGCGAACGTGAGGCGAAGCTTGGTGTTCAGCTTCAGCGGGTCGGTGGTGCGGACGAAGATGCCCATCTCGGAGATGTTCGTGATCGACGCGTAGAGGAACGTGTCGGTCGCGACGCAGTCGACCGCCCACTCGACGTCGTAGCGATCGAAGATACGGCGCTCCGCATCGTCGACGCTCGCAACGAGGTTCCGCGCGGGCGTGGCTCGTTCCTCTTTCCCCATCATGCGCCTCTCCCCCTGTACTTCCTGCGCGGTCTCGTCCCCCGCAGAAGCCCGCGCATACCCTGGCACGGAAATGGGCGCTAGCGATTTGACGCTGCTCTCACTGCACGCGCAAGGCGCCGCCATCCACGCGGTTCTCGCCATCCGTGGGGCCGGATTTGACCTTGAGGCGGCTCTCGCCGACGAACAGGCCGAAGAAGAGCGTGTACGGGCCGGGGCTGAAGTTCGGCTCGAGGGTGAACTCGTGATCATCCATCACGATGTCGTCCTTCAGCCAAAGCGACATCGGGTACTTGCCCTCGGCCATCTTGTGATCGCCGTTGTGGCGCCGGTGGAAGCCATCGATGTGGATGAACATCTCCCACTCGCTCGCGACGGGGGCGAGGACCTTGAAGTACGTCCGCATGTGGTACTTCTTGCCGGGCGCGACGTGGTCGACGAGCTTCCCTGCGGGGTCGGTGATGTCGTAGCCGATGACCTCGAGCTTGTCCTCGAGGTTGGCCTCGAGCTTCCGCTGCACGGGCGGCGGCTCGCTGAAGACGATCCGGTTGAGCGGGTTCTCGTTCTTCTCGTCGCCGCGCAGCGCAGAGGCGACGAGGATGATCTGGCTCGAGCGCGCGTCGAGCACGGGCAGGTTCTTCCCGGTGCCGGTGCGCTCGCGATAGAGGCGGTTGAGGCGCGGGAGCTCTTCGGCGCGGACCGCGAGGAAGCGCCGTGACCCGGCCTCTCCTGCCATGAGCCAGTCGTAGGCGCCGTTCGCCTCCTTCAGGATCATCGGCTGACCGCCGGCGTAGTACGCCGCAGTGCGACCGCCGACGCCGAACAGCGCGAGCGGCTCGTTCCCCTTGTGCAGCCGCTGGTAGCTCTCGAAGACTTCCTTCGGCGAGAGCTGGTTCGCGAGCGCCGGGTAGTAGGAGAGGCAGAGCACGCCGCCGACCGTCGCCGCGAAGACCACCAGGAACGCCGCGCGGCTACCGCGCAGCAGGTCGCCGATGAAGCCGAGCACGAGGAAGAACGCGACGCCCGCGGGGAGCGCGAAGGCCGCGGCCACGAGCGGACGCATCCCCTGCGTGAAGAGCGCCCCGAAGACGAGCGCCGGGATCTGGAGGTACATCAGCGGCGCGAGGACGAGCAGCGCGGTCGGCGCGATTCCCTGCTGGAGCGCGGCGGGCGTCACCACGAGCTTGCCGGTGACGAGGCTCGGAATGGCGGTCGTCAGCTGACCGTTCTTCAGCTCCGCGCCGAGCATCTCGAACGGCTCGAAGCCGCGCGTGAGCGAGGCCTTCGACAGCGGGCGGGCGCGACCGAACGCCCAGAGCCACACGTCGCACCAGAAGAACACGCTGAAGATGACGCCCAGCGGGAGGAACGCCGTGACCCACCACGCGTTGAGGACGCCGTCGCGCATCTGCGACGAGAGCGCGGGGAGCCAGCGCGCGTGGGTGCGCGTCCCGATCCAGACGGCGAGGCCGGCGAGCGAGGCGCCGGCGACCATCGCGAAGTACGCGAGGGCGAGCATGCCGTCCCACGCGTCGCGCAAGGAGATGAGGCCGCGTACGTAGTTCGCCGGTGCAAAGGGCGTCCGCTCCGCGTCGCGCTCGACCATCGTGAGGAACGTGATGCCGGCGAAGCCGACCAAGACCACGGTCCAGATCGCGAGCGAGAAGGGCTTGAAGCTCTCCGGGAACACCGCGCCCACCACCGAGAACGCGTTGAACGCCTTCTCCGGGAGGTTGTGGAGCTCATGGTGGAAGCAGCCGGCAAACGCCAGGGTTCCGACGCCGACCGCGACCGAAGGGTGCGCTCCACGCTCGTAGTCGCGCAGCGCGACGCCGCACGCTGCGGCGATCACGCAGGGCGCGGCGAACGCCACGAGATCGGTGCGGGCCGCTAGCCACCCGTGCGCGACGAACGCGAGGCCCGTGGCGAGGACCAGGGCCATGCGCGTCTCGCTCTCGCGGACGAAGGCGTGCCCCGAGGCGGTCTTCGGCGCCATGAACATGCGACCGAAGGCGAACGGCGCGAACGCGCTCCACGGCGCGAGGCCGTACGCGATGTGCTGGATCTCGAAATCGAACGTCGGGTACTTCGTGGGCGGGCGCACCATGGCGCCGATCCATGGGTTGAGCTCGGTGCCGCGCGGACCGCCCAGCGCGTCGAGCGCGCGGTACGCGAAGTACACGCCCAGGACGCCCGCGAGCGCGCCCACGGCATGCGCCATCCCGTCGAGCCGGCGCTGCGAGTTCGCGAGCGAGAGCAGGTAGGCGACGCCCACCGCCAGCGCGGGCGTGGCCACGCCGATCAGCGCGCCGCGCGTGAAGTAGCCCGCGGTGAGGCCCACGAGCGCGACCAGCGCCCACAGCACGCGGGCTAGCAGGTTCGGCTCGCCTTCGTCGCCGCGGTCGAACACCGCGACCAGGAGGCCGCCGAACGCCATGGCGAAGGCGCTCATCATGACGATGTCGCCAAGCATGGTGCGAGCCTGAACGAAGAAGAGCGGCATCGTGGTGAGGGCAACCGCGGCGAACACGCCGGCGCGCCGGTCCACGAGGCGCGAGACCCAGCCGAACGTCGCGAGGACCCCGAGAATGCCCCAAAGCGCGAGGGGCCCGCGGCCCGCCCACTCGTGGAGCCCGAAGGTCTTGAACCCGAGCGCGATCGACGTGAAGGGCAGCTGCGGCCGCCCCAGGTCGTTGAGGTGCGGCAGCGAGTTGTCCGCGCCCTCGAGCGCCAGGTCCGCCGCCCCGTGCAGGTTAAGCGCGACCCGCCGGGCCAGGTCCGCGACGTTGAGCTCGTGCGGGTCCCAGAGACCCGCGCGCGTGAGCGGCGGCAACACGAAGAAGAAGACGATCGGCAGCGCGACCGCGATCGTGAGGGGAATCCACGTCGGCCCCAGGCGGGCCTCGAACGGGTCAGGGCCATCCGCGCCGCGATCAGCATTGGGCGGCGCGCTCTCCACCTTCGCGCTCGCGGTCTCCGCGGCCTCCGCAGGCGCGGAGTCCGCGGACTTCTCGGGGGCGCTGGCCTCAGCGTCGTTCGGCAGGTCGGATTCAGCCATGGAGACGCCGGAACTATTACGTTTGAGGCGGGATCTCCGCAAGGAGATAGGGGCGCCATGTGGTATTGAGCCCACCGACGATGCCCTCGAAGAAAAAGCTCCCGCGGCCGGCCTTGCCGGACGTGAGCACGCGCGCAGGCACCATCGCGCTCGTGGGACGCCCGAACGTCGGCAAGAGCACCCTGCTCAATGCGCTTCTCCAGGAGCGGATCGCCATCGTCAGCCACCATGCGCAGACGACCCGCGATCGCATCGCCGGCATCCTCACGAAGGACGGCGTTCAGTTCGTCTTCCTCGATACGCCCGGGTTCCACCGGGCGCGCCACAAGCTCGGCGAGCACATGAACGAGGTGGCGCGGGCCGCCGCCGCCGAGTGTGATGTTGCGCTCTTCCTGACCGAGCCCGAGACCCGCGCGGGCGTGGACGGCGTCGAGGTCAACGCCACCGTCCGCGAGGACGATCGCGCCATCCTCAAGGCGATCCCCGAGAGCACGAGGATCATCCTCGTCCTCAACAAGATCGACAAGGTCAAGCGCAAGCAGGTCCTCATGCCGCTCCTCGAAGCCCTCGGCAAGGAGCGCGACCTCGCCGCGATCGTGCCGGTCAGCGCGCTGAAGGGCGAAGGGCTCGAGCGCATCCTGGGCGAAGTGGCGAAGCTCCTCCCCGAGAGCGAGCCGCTCTACGAGGAGGACGAGCTCAGCGACAAGCCCGTGCGCTTCTTCGTCGGCGAGTTCGTACGCGAGCAGATCCTGCGGCGCACGCGCCAGGAGATCCCGCACGGCGTGGCCGTGACCGTGGAGTCGTTCGACGAGAACGCAAAGCTCGTGCGCATCGCCGTGGTCATCCACGTCGCGAAGGAGTCGCACAAGGGCATCATCATAGGCGACGGCGGCAAGATGCTCGTCGCCGTCGGCAGCGCCGCCCGCAAGCGTGCCGAGGAGCTCCTGGGCCGCAAGGTCCACCTCGAGACGTTCGTTCGCTGCACGCCCGGATGGTTCGACGATGCGGCTCGCCTCGCGGACATGGGCTACGCGGGCGAGGCGGGGACCAGAAAGAAACGCGCGGGTCGCCCGCGCTCGCGTGCGATCAAGCCGCGAACGAAGGATCTCGCATGACGAAGCATCACGCCCAGCACGTCTCTCGCGTTCTCCCCGCCGGCGCTCACGGGCTCCCGCTCGTGGCCATCGTGGGGCGTCCCAACGTCGGCAAATCGACGCTCTTCAACCGCCTCGCACGCCGTCGTGTCGCCATCGTGCACGACGAGCCAGGCGTCACCCGCGACCGCAACTACACCGACACCACCGCGTTCGGTCGCGACTACACGCTGGTGGATACCGGCGGCTTCGACCCCGACAGCGACGACCCGATGAAGAACGGGATCACGCGCCACGTGAAGTCGGCCATCGAAGAGGCCGACGTCATCGTCTTCGTGAGCGACGCGATGGTCCCACTCACCTCCGCCGATCGCGTCGCCGTGGGGCTCCTGCGCAAAACCACGAAGCCCGTGCTCTTCGCCGCCAACAAGGCCGACTCGCCGCGCAACGACGCCGACGCCTTCGAGATCTACCGCCTGGGCGTGGAGAAGGTCTTCCCGGTCAGCGGCCTGCACGGCCGGGGGATCGGCGACCTCGAGGCGGCCATCATCGCCGCCATGCCCGACAACAAGGAGACCGAAGAGGTCGACGAGTTCCTCCCGCGCATCGCCATCGTCGGCAAGCCGAACGCCGGCAAATCCAGCCTGATGAACCGCATCCTCGGCGAGGAGCGGATGATCGTCGACGCGCGGCCCGGCACCACGCGCGACGCCATCGACGCGCTCGTGGAGCGGGGCGACAAGCGGTACATCTTCGTCGATACCGCCGGCCTCCGCCGCAAGGGCAAGGTGACGAAGGCCTTCGACGAGATCGAGTTCGCGAGCATCGGCTCCGCGGTGCGCGCCGTCGAGCGCTCGAGCGTGGTGGTGCTCCTGTGCGACGCAAAGGAAGGCGTTGCCGAGCAGGACGCGAAGATTCTCGGCCTCGCCGCCGATCGCGGTCGCGGTATGGTGATCGCGCTCAACAAGGCCGATCTCATGTCGAAGGACGAGCTCAAGAACGCCGAGGAGGCGGCGCGCGAGAAGATCTCCTTCGCGCCGTTCGCGCCCATCGTCGTCGTCAGCGCGAAGACCGGCCGTGGCCTCACCGACGTCTTCGAGGCCATCGACAAGGTGAGCGAGTCGTTCCACCAGCGCATCGGCACGGGCGCGCTCAATCGCTTCTTCGAACAGGTCCTGCAGACGCGGCCGCCGCCCACCATGGGCGGGAGCGCGCCGCGGCTCTACTACATCACCCAGGCCGAGACCTCGCCGCCGGTGTTCGTCATCCTCGCGAGCGCGCCGGACTCGGTGCACTTCTCGTATCAGCGCTTCGTCGCGAACCAGCTGCGCAAGGCCTTCGGATTCGACGGCGTGCCGATCCGCATCGTGTACCGCGAACGGCGTCGTGGCGGCCGCGGAGCACGCAAGGAAGGCGAGCTGATCGACGCCGCGAAGGCCGAGTCCCTGGCGGCCGCCGCCGCAGCGCCAGTCCGGCGCCCGCGCCGGGTGGATCCCATCGTCGCGGACGAGGAGATGGACGCGAAGCCGGTCGTGAATCCGGACGCGAAGGTGGCCAGGGCCCGCGCGCAGAAGGCCGAGCGCGCCGCGAAGGGCGCTGCGGCCCGCGCGCCTCGTGGTCCGGGCGCGAAGCGTGCCCCGGCGCGGCCCGCCGCAGCGGCCGCCGCGCTGCCCAAGAAGGGCGGCCGCTCCGGCCGCACCATCCCGGCGGCGGCGGCGCGAACGCAGGCCGCGCGCGACAAGCGCCGCGGCAAGAAGCAGCGCTGATCAGGCGCGTCGACGGTGCGCGTCGACGCGCTCGTCGATGTCGTAGAAGGCGACGCCAGCGAGCACGAGCTCGCGAAGCAGCGCGTCTTCGGCGGCGACGTCACCCCGCGTCGCGGCTCCGAACGGGTCGGGGCCCAGCGTCCGCATTGGCTGGGCCCCGACGGCCAGCGGCGGGGGGGGCCTGCTGAAGATCTTCGCGACGCCCCCCGCAGCGTCGCTGAGCAGCGAGCCCAAGCACGACGCGAGATCGGCATCGACGTGAGGTCGCGACGCGGCGCCGGTGATGCGCACCGGCACGACGAGCTGATCGGCGAGCAGTGACGGCAGCAGCGTCAGCTTGCTCTTCTCGAGCAGCTCCGCCCCCAGCTTGACGACGAGCGCGCCGTCGACCGTACCGTCGGTCGCCACGTCGACGCGGCCGGTGGTGGCGCAGCCCGGGACCGCGGCGACGACGTCGGTGAACGTCCAGCCGCGCTCGTGGAAGGCGATGCTGCAGGTGGCGGGGCCGATCGCGGTCTGCGGTGGGAGGCCGAGCCCGACCTTGCCGAGGGGCGCCTGCGCGCGCTTCAGCACCGGGAAGAGTCCGTCCTCGAGGCAGAGCGCGCCCTTCGCCGTGGTCTTCGCGGCGGCGCCCGAGCCCGCGCGATCGAAGCGCAGGTCGACGGAGAGGCGGCCGGTCGCGAGATCGGCGAGGCGACGACCGTTCGCGTCGATCGCGATCTCCCCCGCAACTACGCCGCGCAGCGCCAGCGCCGCCTGGAGCCCGACAAACGCGCCGCGGCGCCCGAGCCTTCCGTCTCCGCCGAGCGTACCGCCGTACGCGCGAGCTGCGAGGCGGCGCCAGGCGAGCGTCGCGCCGTCGTAGTAGAAGAGCGCCGCGAGATCGGTCAGCGGGATGACCGGAGTGGTCGCGCTGCGGGTGTACGGCCCTCCCTCCGCCCGATCGTAGAAGGCGAGCTGCAGCAGCGACGACGTCACGACACCGCTGATCGCCACCGCGCGCAAGGAGCCGTGGAGCGTCGCAGCGACGCGCAGCGTGCCTTCAGGCAGCGGGCGCAGCGCGCCGTAGAACGCGCCGGAGGTGAGCAGATCCGCCGCGGAGAGGACGCCGCGCAAGGTCGCGCCGGTGATCGCGCGCTCCGCGCCGATCGCGCCTTCGACCTGGAGCGAGGTCCCTTCTGGAGCCGCCGCGGTGCGCGGCGTGACCAGCGAAGCGCTCCCCCGCCCGACCCCCTTCTCCAGATCGAGGACGAGCGAGGCACCGAGCCTAGCCGAGCGCGGCACGGTGAACGGATCGAGGGTGACGGGTGACCCGTCGTCGATGCGCACCAGCGTCGTCCCGGCGAGCGCGGTGGTGACGGCGGCGATCCACGAAGCCTCGACGTCGCGCGCGGTGACGGCGAGCGCGCCTGGGCTCCCCCCCACGAGCAGCGAGCCCGCGCCGAGCTT
>JAYTBL010000812.1:0-7660 GCA_043736975.1 Polyangiaceae bacterium | reverse complement strand
TTCAGCTCTTCTTGGAGCCGCGGCTGCGTGTCGAGCTCACGCCACCACGGAGCGCCATCTCGTTCGGCGGATATGTCGGGCTCGGGCTGGCCGGCGGGGTCGCGCCGACGGCCGGCCTCTTCGTTTCCGTGACGATGACGCCGCGTTGAACCCGAGCTTTTCCTGTCAGCGGCCGACAGCGGCGTCGACGTAAACCACGCTTGCTGACAGCGTGAGGTCGACCGATGCCCCACGCGCTCCGCGCGCAACGACGGTGCCGTCCTCGGCAACCACCTCCGTGTTCCCCGGAATGTCGTCGATTCGCATGGTGCGCTCCCCCTCCTTCCAGCGCCAGAGCGCCACCACCACGCGGTCGCCGTCACGCAGCGCCACTGCCCGCTCCTCGGTGGCGTCGAGGCCGAGCTGCGCGGTGACGTCGCCAACGACGCGGAGCGAGCCAAAGCGCTTCATCAATGTCCGGAGTGCCCCCGCCGCGGGCTTTTCGCTGCCGTCCAGGCGAAAGACACCGAAGACCGACTCCTGGTTGATGAGCGGGTCCTGCGGGTAATCTTCGAGCCCGTAGAGAACGATCACGGGGAGGCCCGCCTTGGCGGCGAGGAGCACCGACCGGACGAGGTAGTGCGCCTGCGTGGCCTCGGGAACTCCACGTAGACTTTCGACGACCTTGGCAAAGTCCTCGTCTCCCAGGACCGCTCGCCCCAGCCTTATCAGCATCACGTCAGCGCCGAAGATGCGCGCGATCTCTTCATCGGATGAGGGGATACCCGGGTTGGTCGGCCATCCGTTCTCGGTGATCCAGAGGGGGACTTGCGGCCCGCCCGCTGATCTCACGATCCCTTCGAGCGTTCGGGTTTGCGTTTCGAGACTTCCCTGGAAACGATCCTCGAACGCTGCGGTCTCGACCTCCGGCGCGTCCTTTGGATACTGATACGGGTGGAACGCTACGCCGTCGACGAACGAGTTCAAATCGGGCGCTGCCGCGTAAACGGACCGCAGGTAGTCAGGACCAATCTTGTAGAGCTCGATCCGCGGTACGGGCTGGGGCATCGAGAGTCCGCCGACGACGTACCGACAGGATGGGCATTCGCGGTGCCCGGCTTGAGCCGCCTGCTTGGCCATGGCTGCATAGTGAGAGGGGCTCGCGTCGGGGCGAAAGAAGCGGTAGCCGAGGTTCTGCTCGTTCCAGAGCTCGTAGTCCTGGACGCGATCCTTGTATCGTGCGGTGATCGCGGCAACGAAGCGCGCGTAATCCGCCGGATCCTTGGGCGGGAAGAAGACCTCTGAGGGGTCGTCGAGCGGTAGCGCGGTGCCTGGGCCAGCACCTCGAATCTGCGGATACGCGGGGTTGCCGTAACATGCGACGCCGATGAGGCGCACGCCGGCACGGGTGGCGTCGTCCACGACCGCGTCGAGCGCAGCAAAGTCGAATTCTCCAGGTTTGGGCTCGAGCTTGTGCCAGGTGAAGTTGATGCGCTCGAGGCGGACACCGATCGACGCTAGCCGCGTGAGCTGGCCAGCTCTCGCCACACGCGATGCGTCGTCGCTGCCCCAGACGAACTGCTGGGCCATACCGACGCGATCCGCCAGCGCGGGGCCGCGGTCTGGATCGCCAATCGCTGGAAACGTGGCGACGCGGTCCTTTGCGCGGGTCGACGTGCACGACGAGCCGACGAGGAGAAGAGCGACGAGCGAGAGCCGACCCGCGGATACTGTGAACGGTGACATTACCGCCACCCCTAGCAACCAGCGTTCCAGGCTCCGATCACCGCAGAGCCAGCGCCAGCACCTCTGCCTCGAACATCGGCTGCACGAGATCGCGATCGCGGTTCGCGAGGTACGCGAGGTACGCGACGAAGCGTCCCTTCGCGGGGACGCGAACCATCAGCGACGTGAACCCCGAGGGCGAGAGCGCGCCGTTGTGCCACTGGTAGGTAACGCCACCCTTGCGCTCGACGACCCATCCGTAGCCGTAGTCTTCGAGATCCGCCTTGAAGAGGAGAGCCGAACGAGAGCGAGAGATCGGTCCGCGAAGATCGGATCGTCGGCGAACGAGCTCAGCGCACCGCTGCCGTCGTCGTGATAGCCGACCGCGGCCCGCGTCGCATCCGTGGCGGGCAGATGGGTGCCGGTGTCCTTCATGCCGAGCGGCCGGAAGAATCGCGTCTTCAGGAAGCTCTCGTAGGTCGTGCCCGAGATCTTCTCCACGATCATCGCTGCCAGGAGGAAGTTGTAGTTGACGTAAGCGTAGGTGCTGCCCATCAAACCGTAGCTTCGCTCGAGCACGTTCTTGCCGTCGTCGACGACGACGACGGTGCCCGAAAACGTATCGCGAGCCTTGGCTGCGGAGAAGAGCGCGTCCATGGCATGACTGACACACGCCGCACGACTCGCTTCATTGCGCGAGCCATCGGGCCCGCAGAACTTGTTCAGGGTGGTCTGCCCGCCGCCGCTCCCGCCGATCGGCGCCGCCGGGCCGCTCCCCGGGTCCGCGCCATGAGGCAGCCGGTTGCGGGGCAGGTTGCACTGCGGCGTCAGCCGGTCGACGTAGCCGCCACTGTACGTGATCGTATAGCCGGACATGCCCATCCCGGTCGGGCACTGGACGCGCGCTGGATTGCCGCCGTTGCCTCCGAAGGTGGGGCCGATGTCGACCGTGGCGCCGGTGAGGCTGCTGTCGAGCGCCAGCGGTCGGCAGATGAGCCCGAGGTGGTCAAGGACGTCTCCTTGGGCGCCGTAGAAGCCGATGCCGATGCCGATCGCGATGGCGTCGGCAGGGCAGAGCAGCGTGATCGGGTTCACCGCTGCGCCGGGGAGAGGGACGAGGGACTGCGCGGCGCCCGCTTGGGTGCGGTAGTACCCGGCCCACGCTGGGTTCACCGAGCCGTTGTTGCAGCCAGCGGGAACCGTCGTCGTGCTGCCCCCTTCGGGGGCCGTGGCGGCATCGCCCGCGTCGCTGGCCGCGGCGGTCGGGCTCGTCGCAGCATCGCCATCCTTGGTCGGTAGCGGCGCCGCAGCGTCTGGCAGATTTCCGCTGCGCGGCCGTGCGATCACGCCGTCCTCCTCGGGAGGGCTACCATCCGCGGGGCTCGCGCACGCCGCCAGCGCGATCACGAAGAGCGACACTGCACCGAGAAAGCCACCGGCTCCGACCACCATACGCGCAGCTCCTTTGCGGTTCGGTTGCACCCCGCGTGCCGCCCGGGAACCTGCGTTGAGCCTGCTTGAAGAGTGAGACACGGAAGTCCCAGTAGGACGCACGATGTCCATCGAACGAGAACCTCGATGTCTAGCGACGGGGGCAGCTTCTTCCAGTTCGGGATCGCCGGTGACCCCTATTCGATAGATGATTGGACCTATGGGATCCCGGAGCGTCCGAATCCGCTGTTCTTCAGCGCCGCAGCTCGACTCGAACGCTGGGAAGCGCGGCGGGGACTGTCGGTCGGGGATGTGAGACTTCGCGAGCACATCGAGACTGTTCCGGCTCGGTCGCGTGCGCTCGGCTGCTACCGAGAGCCCCTGCTGCGGCCTCGCGTTTGCTACCGTGGCGAGATGCCCGCTGCCGTCTCTCGCCTGGTGATGATCGCGCTCGTTCTTGCGCCGCTGGGTGTTGGATGCGGAGGGACGAAAGCGGCGGCGATGCCCAAGGGCCCGGCGTCCCGATCCGCGGCGACCCCCAGCGGCAACGCGAGACCGCTCCCCGTCACGAAGGGCGCTGCGAAGAACAGCACCCGGCCGGCGCCTGCCGGCTTGGTGGCCCTCCACGCCGAGCTCGATCGCGCGATGAAGACGCTGGGCGCTGCGAACCCGCCGGTGCATCACCTCGCGTACACGGTCACGCAGCATGAAGACGAGAACATCGTCGCCGAGTACGGAGTCATCGACAGCGAGAGCCACCGCAGCGGCCGCTCGTTCGATGTCGACGTCCGCGTGGGGACGCCCGCGTTCGATTCCCACCACTCGTCGCGCAACGTCGGCCCGGTGGGCGCGTACGTGCAGGCGCTGCCCTTGAGCGACACGGGTGACTCCGTCGCCAGTCGTCAGGTGGCGTGGCTCACCACCGAGCGCGCCTACAAGGACGGCGTCGAGCGCTTCGTTTCTCTCAAGAACCAGCGCGAGGTGAGGACCGAGGACGAGGACAAGTCGCCCGACTTCTCCACCGAGAAGCCGACGCGGTTCATCGGCGAAGAGGCCCCGCCGCTCGGCATCGACGTCGACGCCTGGAAAAGGCGCCTCGCCTCCCTCTCCGGCAAGTTCAAGGGCGAGAAGGAGATCATCCAGTCGCACGTGAGCCTGTCGGCGCGCCGACGAACACGCTGGTTCATGAGCTCGGACGGCACCGAGGTCGAGTTCGGCGATCGCTCGTACCGTCTCATCATCACCGGACAGGCGCAGGCGGAAGACGGAATGCCGGTCGCGCGCTTTCGCTCCTTCGAGGCCACCTCACCCGAGGGATTGCCGAACGACGCCACGGTCACCGTCGCCATCGCCGAGATCATCGGCGGGCTGAAGCAGCTGCGGCGCGCGGTACCGGCCGAGCCGTTCACGGGCCCCGCGATCCTCGAAGGCCGCGCTGCGGGCGTGTTCTTCCACGAGGTGATCGGACACCGCCTCGAGGCGCACCGGCTCCGCATGGACAGCGACGGTCAGACCTTTGGCAAGAAGCTCGAGCAGTCGGTGATGCCGTCGTTCCTCTCGCTCTACGACGACCCCACGCTCGTCAAGATCGGCGATGTCGAGCTCAATGGGCATTACTTCTTCGACGACGAGGGCGTCCCGGCGCGACGCGCCTCGCTCGTGGAGCGGGGCGTGCTCAAGGAATTCCTCTTGAGCCGCACGCCAGCGCGCGGCCTCCTCCAGTCGAACGGTCACGGCCGCCGGCAGGAAGGGAGGCCGCTGGTCGCGCGGCAGGGCAACCTGGTGCTCGAGGCGAGCGAGACGGTGCCCGCGGCGTCGCTACGCGCCCGCCTCATCGAGGAGGCCAAGAAGCAGGGTCGTCCTTACGGGCTTCGCTTCGTGGACATCCAGGGGGGCTTCACCGATACGTCGCGAGGCGGAACGCAGGGCTTCAAGGTGATGCCGACCGTCGTGTATCGCGTCTACACCGACGGTCGGCCCGACGAGCTGCTCCGCGGCGTCGACATCGTGGGCACGCCGCTGGCGATGCTCATGCGTATCCAGGCGGCGGGAGATGACCATGACATCTTCAACGGCGTGTGCGGCGCGGAGTCGGGCTGGGTGCCGGTGAGCGCGACCAGTCCGTCTCTGCTGCTCGGTCAGATCGAGACGGCGCTGAAGGACAAGGGGAGCGACAAACCGCCGATCCTCGAGGCGCCGGCCTTCGATCTCGAAGGAGGTGCGCGATGAAGAGCTGGATGCGAAGCGTGACGTTGGGCGTGCTCGCGCTCGCGCTCCTGGCGGTCGCGCCGTCGTCCTCGGCGAGCCCGACGCCGCCGGCGGATGACGCCGCGGTCCGCCGCGCGCTCGACGACGAGATGGCCCGCTCGCTCAAGGACCTCAAGCTGGGGGGCGAAGCGCCGCCCTACTTTCTCCGCTATGCGGTGATCGATGCCGATCGCGCGTGGATCTCGGCGCGCCTCGGCTCGATCGTCGACGCCGATCGGCAACCCGGTCGTTCTCTTCATATCGAGCTCCGGGTCGGGAGCGCCGACGACGACAACACCAACTTCGCTGGCTCGTCGCCCGGTGGCTCGGTGAGCGTGACCACCGAGGACGACTACGCGGTGCTGCGGCGCGATCTGTGGCAGCTCACCGATCGGGAGTACAAGGACGCGCTCCAGACGTTCGCGCGCAAGCGGGCATCGAAGGCGGTGCAGTCCGCGGAGAAGGAGACGGGGCGCGTCCCCGATTTCGCGAAGGCGCCGGCTGTCCAGTCGGTCACGAACAATGCGGTGGCGCCGAGTGATGCCGACCGTGCCAAGGTCAAGGACCTGACGCTGAAGCTGTCGAGCCTCTTTCGCGAGCTCCCCAAGGTGGACAACGGTCGCGTGATGGCGAGCCTCGAGCTCACCCGCCGCCGGATCCTGACCAGCGAGAAGACCTGGACCGACGAGCGACGAAGCGAGGTTCGGGTCTACGTCTACGCGGACACCGTCGCCGATGACGGTCAATCCCTGAACGCTGGCCTGGCCTTCACGAGCGCCGACGTCGCCGGCTTGCCGTCACTCGAGAAGATGGAAGCCGAGGTGCGCGCGCTCGCGAAGAACCTCGGCGAGCAGCGCACCGCACCTCAGGTGGAGGCAGGGAGCGCGAGCGTGCTCTTCGAGGGACCCGCAGCCGCGCAGCTCGCTCGAATGATGCTCGGCTCGTCGCTCTCGGGGCAGCCGGTCCCGCGCTCGCCAGGCGAACGCGTGGCGGTCGACGGCTCGCTGTCGTTCGCCGACAAGCTCGGTCTGGTCGTGGCGCCGAAGTGGTTCAGCGTGGTGGACGACCCGACCGCCTCCGGGCCCGGCAAGCGACTGCTGGCCGGCGGCTACGAGACGGACGACGAAGGGGTGCGCGCCGAGCGCGTGACGCTCGTCGATCAGGGAGTGGTCAAGACGCTCTTCATGTCGCGCGCGCCGCGCAAGGAGATCACGAAATCCAACGGCCATGGGCGCGGCCTGGGGTCGATCCGCGCGTCGTCGTCGAACCTCTTCGTCAGCGTCACGGGAGGCCTGTCGCGCGCCGAGCTCCTCGCTGCTGCACGTCGATCGGCGGGCCCGAAAGGATCGGTCTATATCGTGCGCCAGCTCGGGGAGGGGAGCGGGCTCGGTCGCGGACAGACCCTTCAGGCGCGCGTCGCGTTCCGCGTGAGGGACGGCAAGGAGGAGGCGGTGCGTGGTCTGTCGCTCGAGGGTTTCGCACCGAAGAAGCTCAAGAAGGATCTGGTCGCAGCCGGAAAGGAGCTCTACGTGCTCGAGGATCGCGCGCAGGCGACCGTGAGCCCGTCGCTGCTCTTCGAGGACGTGGACGTGGGGCGGCCCAACGAGAAGAACCGCACGCCCCCGCTCTATCCGTCGCCGCTGATGTCGTCTCCTCGCTGACAGCGCGTGCGGAGGAGGCCCGCTTCGAGGAGCTGGAACCTACCTCCTCTCCTCTTGGCGCTCGTCGCCTGAGGCGAGGTTGGCGACGTCTAGTAACGGCCGCGTCGCCGTGGTGTGGGCGTCCGTCAAGGGCGGGCTCAACGTCGCCCAGGACGTCGCGGTCAGTCCCGTGTTCCCGTCGAAGTTTCATCTGGAGCTGAGCGTCCGGCGCCGAAGAGCGCGATGGCCGATGCGTCGGCGAGCTGGGCGCACAACTGGCCCGCGGACTTCGGCATCGCGATGGGCACGCTCGTGGCGTGCGAGGACACGAACGGCAACGTGTCTCGAGTCAGACTGCGGAATGCAGTCTGGAGAGGGCTCCTCGCGGCAACGCAACGTTGGCGCGCTTGCTGACCTCCCGAGAACCGGTGTTTGAGTCGCGCACGGCGTCGCCGTTTGCATCGCAGGCCCATGGTCTGCATGATGCCAATGATGCTCTCGCCAAACTCACCCAGCGCGGCGACTCCTCCTCCTCCTCCTCCTCCTCGCGCGCCGTGGGGCCCTCCCCTGCCTCCTGAGCCTCCCGAAGTGGCGCGGCGCCGCGGCGCCGTCGCGGGCCTGGCGGTCGGCGCCGTGAT
>JAYTBL010000811.1:0-7662 GCA_043736975.1 Polyangiaceae bacterium | reverse complement strand
ACGGACCCCACCATCGTCATCGAGGTCCTCTCCGAGGGAACCGAGCGCTACGACCGCGACGGTAAGTTCCATGCGTACAAGCAGCTTCCATCGCTCGAGGAGTACATCCTCGTCTCTCAGGATCGGCGCTGCATCGAGGTGTACCGGCGCGACAAGGAGGAGTGGACCTGCGAGACCGGAGGCACCGGCGGACGCGTGACCGTGCACGGCGTGAGCATCGGCGTGGACGCGGTCTACGAGTAGCTTGGACATCCTCGCCTACCAGCTCTCTGCGCCGCTCGCCCGCGGGCCGTTCACGGCGCAGGTGGAGCGCGCGCTCTGGGCCGGGCTCCACGCCGATCGCCTCGCGTATGCCTTCGTGGGCGGGTACGGGGCGGCGCTCGCGCAGCTGCTGGCGAGGGCGCCCCGTCCCTTCCCGGCGCGCCTCTCGCTGTGCGCGACCGAGGCGGGCGGGGCACATCCGCGCCAGATCGCGACACGCCTGGGCGAGGAGGCGGGACGGCTCGTGCTCGTCGGCGAGAAGACGTTCGCGACGCTCGCGACCATCGCCGAGGAGCTCCTCGTCGTCGCGAGCCGCGGCGCATCTGGCGACGGCTGGAATCGCCTCTGTCTCGTGCGCGTGAAGCCCAACGCGGAGGGCGTCGAGATCGTCGAGAGGCCTCCGCTGCCCTTCGCCCCGGAGCTGCCGCACGCGCTGGTGCGCCTGCGCGGCGTGGTGGTCGACGACGCCGACGTCCTCCCCGGCGACGGCTACGACGACTACCTGAAGCCGTTCCGCACGCTGGAGGACACCCATGTCCTCGCGGCGACGGTGGGCTATCTGATCGGCGTGGCGCGCGCCCACGGCTTCGATCGCGGGATCGTGACCGAGCTCTCCTCGCTCGCGGCGTCGCTTGTCGACCTCGCGGCGCGCCCCCCGAGCGAGCCGCTCACGCACCGCCTCCGCCTGGTCTGCCCTGGCGATGGACGCGAAAAAGCCGAGCTGACTCGCGTCGGCTCGGCCTCTTCTCACCTCACTCACCTCACGCAGAGGTGCGCGATGCTCAGCTCTTGGGAGCCGCGAACGTGCCCGGCGCCGGGGCGGCGAACTCCCACACGAACGTGGCCTCGCCTTCGCGCTTGTCGGGCGGCGTCACGCCGAGACCGTTGATGCTCTTCGTCACGCAGTCGGCGACCTCGGCGGGCGCCGTGGTGTTCGCCTTGTCGACCGCGACGTTGGTGAACTTGCCGGCCTCGGTCTCGACGTTGAACTTGATCGTCACCTTGCCCTGAGCGCCGGGCGTGGTCTTGAGGACCCCGTCGTAGCAAGCGCGGATGTCGTTGTTCTTCGTCTCGAGGACGGCCTTGGTGTCATCCCGGTACATTTCGGGGCTGCGCGCTGCGAACGAGCAACCGCTGACGAGGACCGCGGTACCAGCAATCAGGAGCAGGGTCTTCATCACTTCTTCTCCGCGGGCTTGGTGGAGGTGGCAGGAGCCGGCGTCGCGGGCTTGGTGGCGGGCGTCGACGTCGGGCCGGGCTTCACGGGCGTCGCCGGCTTGGTGGCGGGCGTCGTCGTGCCGGGCTTCATCCCGGGCTTCGGCGTCGTTGGCGTCGTTGGCGTCGTTGGGTTGGCATCGACCGGGTCGCCCGGAGCCTTGATGGACTGGGTCTTCGTGTCGACGACCTTCTCCTTACCGGTGGTCGGGTCGATCTCGACCTTCTTCTGCGTGACGTCCTGCTCGATGACGAGGAACTCGACGCGGCGGTTCTTCTCGCGGTTCTCCTCGGTGTCGTTCGCGGCGATCGGCTTCTCGATGCCCCAGCCCTTCGCGACCATGCGGGCCGGATCCACGCCATCCTTCTTGACGAGGTGATCCATGACCGACTTCGCGCGCTCGTCGGAGAGGGTCTTGTTGCGCTTTGCATCACCCTCGGCGGACGCGTGTCCCTCGATGGAGATCTTCTTCACCTGCGGGTTATCCTTGATGACCTTGGCGATGTCGTCGAGCAGCGAGTCGGACTCGGGCTTGATGATCGCCTTGTTCACCTCGAACTGGATCTTCTCCTTGAAGTCGATCTTGTTGTCGCGCAGCTCGACGCGCGGGGGCGGCTTCGGCTGCTCTTTCGGGGGCGGAGGCGGCGGAGGCGGCGGCGGCGGCGGCGGCGTGCCCGCGACGGCGAAGGACTGCGCGCCGACGAACGGCGTGGTGCCGCCGCAGGCTGCGGTGGAGCCGACGACCCCGACCAGCAAGGACATCGCGAGCGTTCTCGTCGCGAATCGGGTCATGAGGGAGCGTGTGGAAAGCATCGTTTCGATCCTCTTCTTAATCGAGAGAAAGCCCCGAACCTCCTCAGATATCCGAGTCGATATGGATCGTCTACGTCATTCGACGATCATGCGATCGCCTGCGCCACGACCGAAGGTCTCGGGGCTGTACATCTCCTCCGCCTTCGGCGGAGGCACCACAAAAACGCCAGGTGTGGTGGCTTTTGCAACGTACGTGTAGTCCCAGACGCCGTCGTAGAGGAGCGAGGCGAAGGCCTCGACCCGCTCGTCACGCATGTTCTGGTGCTCGTACCACGTACGATTCCAGTACCAGTAGCGACCACCCTTCGAGGCCGACGCCTCGGCCTTCGGGTCCTTCGGGATCTCGCCGGTGACGGCGAGCGCGGCGTTGAGCGGCTCGAGCCCGGCGGGGATCGGGTCGACGAGCGCGACGTGGTAGCGGCGAGACTGCACCACCATCGACACGCGTACGCGGACCTTCGAGCCCGCCTTCACGCGCCAGGTGCCATCGGCGTCGCGCTTCACGTCCTCGGGCCTCTCGGCGCCCTCGTAGAGGCGCGAGACGACGAAGCCGTGATCGGCGGGCGGCAGCTTCAGGTCGGTGGGCGCGTACTGCATGCCGACGCGGTAGTAGAGGCGGCCTGGACCGTCCTTACCGATGACGAGGTTCTGCGACTGCCCCTTGAGCTCGGTGGCGAGCCACTGCATCGGGACCTTCACCTCGCTGAGCTCGGTGGTGCGCCCCTTGAAGGAGTGCTGACCGGCGAAGCGATCGCCGAGCCACACGCGCGCCACGAAGTCGGGCGTGACCTTCTCGTAGGTGTTGAAGTAGCGGTCGAGCGCGAGCAGCACGAAGGCGTTCTCGTTGGTGTTCTGCCAGCGGCCCGCGGTGCGGTGCGCGAGGAGCCCCTTCACCAGCTTGGGGATGATGGTGCTGTCCTTCTGATCACCGATCAGCGACTCGAGGAGCACGCCGTCGGCGCGGCGATCGGAGTTGAGGAGCAGGTAGTCCGCGTCCTTGTAGCCGCTCACGAAGTGCGCGTTGCCCGCGGTCTCGGTGACGCGGTTCGCGACGTGGCGCCGGATGGCCTCGTTCTCGGTCGTGCTGTTCTTGTCCTGCGAGAGCGTCGGCCAGATCCAGCCCACCGCCTCGATGGGGAGCTTCTCGACGCCGCCTGCCTCGGTCATGAGCCGCTTGGCGCGCGCGGGATCGGCGTCGTTCAGGCGCTTGCGTACGAAGAGGGCGTACGCGATGAGCGAGCGGCGCGCGTCGTCGCCGTACCAGGACGGGATGTAGCTCTCGACGTTGCGCAGGTAGCCCTGCGCGCGGCGCAGCATCTCCTCGTCCGGCCTGTAGCCCTTGTCCTTCGCGCGCGTGAGGGCGTGCGTGACGTGGATGCTGAGGTACGGCCAGGGGTTCTCCTGCCAGAAGCCCCAGCCGCCGTTGCCGTTCTGGTGCCGCTTGAGCTTCTCGAAGTCGGTGAGCATCGAGGCCTCGAGCGCGGCCGGCTTCGGCAGGCCCTCGGCCTTGAACGCCGCGAGCACGTCGCGCAGCGCGGCGATCGACATCACGCGCGAGGCGATCTGCTCGTTGCACTCGAACGGGTACTTCACCAGGTAGAGGACGGCCTCGGTGAGGGCCTGCACCTGGGTCGAGCTGGTGGTGATCTCGAGCCCGCCGAACTGCGTGAACACGCCGGGGGGCATCTTGACGGGCTGGGCGATGGCGCCCTCGTCGATCTCGCCGTACGTCGCGAAGGCCTCGGTGGTGGCCGGCGTGTAGACGGGGAGCTCGACCTGGCTGGCGTCGGAGAAGCCGCCCGAGGCGATCCCGATCTGGAAGCGCGCGGTGCCGGGCTTGACGGTGGCCGCGGCGAAGCGCACCTCGACCCGATCGTTGGGCGCGACCTTCACGCGCTTCGACGACGGCTCGGCGATGGTGGCGTTGGTCGCGCGCGCGACGATGCCGACCTCGACCGGCGCGTCGGTCTGGTTCTGCACGACGACCGGGAGCTCGAAGGTGTCCCCGAAGTTGAGGAAGCGGGGCGCGGTGAGGCGCGCCATCACCGGCAGCCGCGCGGTGAGAGTCGACTCGTTGACGCCGAAGCTGCGCTCGCCCGAGGCGACCATCGCCATGACGCGGTAGCGCGTGAGGTTGTCGGGCAGCTTGAACGGCACGCTGGCGTGCCCCTTCGCGTCGGTCTTCACGCGCGGCGCGAAGAGCGCGAGCGCGGAGAAGTCGGAGCGCAGCGCGATGGGCTTCTTGCTGTCGCCCACCACCGACTCCTCCGCGGCAGCCGGCCGGTCAGCGCTCTCGGCGTCCTTCTCGTCGTTGTAGGCCGACTTCTTCGCCTCGCGCTTGGGCATCTCGCTGGGCGGAGCGGGAGGCGCCGCCGGAGCGGCCACCGACGGGCTGGGCATGTTCTTGGAGATGCCACCGCGACCAAAGGATGCGCCGCCCATGGGCTCGGCGCGGGCGTTCACTGGACGGAGCCGCGCGAGATCGGGATCGGCGAGAAGTACGCGATCGCGGAACGCGATCTCGCGCACGTCCGTCGGACGCGGCGCGTAGAACACCGCCACGGGATCGGGCGTCTTGTAGCCGGACAGCGCGAGCACCGCCTCGTCCACCACCACCACAGCGACCTGCGCGCCGGCGACGGCGCGCCCGTCGGGGCCCTTCACGTCGACCTCGATCTGCGTCGACGCCCCTGGCTCGATCGCCGACTTCTTCGCCGCGGCGGTGACCGCGAGGGTGCGGCTCGTGGGCAGGATCGTGAGGCCCATCGCGCCGCTGGCGTAGGCCGGCCGCTTCGGCAGCTTGTCGTCCGGCTTGCCCGACGCGTCGTCGCGCGTGGCCGACCCCACCAGGTCGACGCGGATCTCGGCGTTCGGAACGAGGGCCTCGTCGAGCTTCACCTTGATGGCCTGCGCGGCGCTCTTGAGGGTGATGCGCTCGACGTGCACGATGCCCTGCCGCCGGACCGTGAGGAGGCCTTCGGCGGGCACGAACGGCGCGAGCACCAGCACCTCGGCGAGGTCCCCGGGCTGGTACTCCTTCTTGTCGGGCACGATGGTGACGCGCTCGGCGCCGAGCTTGCGGTCCTTGGGCACGTCGCCGCCCATGACGTAGATCTGCGTCGCGGTCTGGCTCTTCCGGCCGTGCTCGTCCTGCACGATCGCGGTCACGCGCCAGCTGCCGCCGTTCGCCGCCTTGAACGTGCAGCGGACCTTGTCGCTCGTGCTCTTCGCCTCGCAGGTCTGCGGATCGAGCTCCTTCTCGACGTACTCGCTGCCCTGCTGCTCCCAGTCGATCCGCGCGGCCTTCACCGCGATCGCGCGACCGGGGACGAGCGTGCCGTCGATGTCGCTCACCACGAGATCGAGGTCGATGTTCTCACCCGCGCGGATGAAGCTCTTCGCGAGCCTCATGCCCACCGTGTGATCCGCGGGGTGCACGAGCATGGTGGTGCGGCCCGCCCATTGCTGGCGGTTGACGTCCTCGACCTGCGCGGTCATCGCGAGGCTCATCGGGTACGAGGGCTCGACGGCGTCGAAGTCCACGCGCAGGCGATGGAGGCCCTGCGGGTTGGTGTGCGACGTCCAGGTCTCGGTCTTGGTCTCGCTCGGCTTCGCGCGCCACGACCAGTAGTAAGAGGGCTCGGCACCGAAGTGGTACTCGCCGCGGTTCGGCGGCGTGAAGGAGGCCGTGGAGCGCGTGACGCTCCAGTTGACCGGCGCATCGGGCAGGCCGCCGCCCGAGTAGTACGCCGCGGTCACGGTGGCGATGGCGTGCTTGCCCACGAAATGCGGCCCCTCGCTCGACTTCGCGGTGACCTCGAACTCGGGGCGCCGGAACTCCTGGATCTGGAACGAGTGGTTCGAGGTGCTGCTCGAGACGTCGACGCCCTCGACGGTCAGCTCGAGGTTCGCGGTACCG
Organism: Polyangiaceae bacterium; assembly: GCA_043736975.1. GTDB lineage: Bacteria > Myxococcota_A > Polyangia > Polyangiales > Polyangiaceae > Labilithrix. Next base: position 1,453 of record JAYTBL010000811.1, on the reverse strand, counting down.
AGGTTCGCGTTGCCCGGGAGCTTGAACGCGAGATCGAAGCCGCCCTGATCGTCGACCGTGGTCTTGCCGGTGCCGATCTCCGCCCAGCGAGGATCGCGCAGCTTCCAGGAGATGGTCTTGCCGCTCACGCTGGGGATGGCGTCGAGGTCGCCGCCGCGCGCGAGGAGCGCGCGCCGCAGCCAGCCCTTCACGTGGACCTCCTCGCCGGGCTTGTACATCCCGCGGTCGTCGTAGACGAACCAGCGCGCGTAGTCGGAGCGCGACTGCAGCTGGTAGAGGTTCCCGCCCATGTAGCGCTCGGGGACGATCGCCAGGTCTCTCCCCTTCTTCGCGAACACCAGCTGGCCCGGCTTCTGGCTGAACGCGACGCGCGCCAGGCCGTCCTTGTCGGTGGTCGCCGAGCCGGCATCGAGCAGCGAGACCTGCACACCGTTCTCGGGCGTGCCGTCGGACAGCCGCGTGACCCAGCCGGTGACCTGATCGTTCTCCACGTAGGCGTTCACGCCGAGCTCCGTCGACTGCACCCAGAGGTCGAGCTCGGCGCGCTGGTAGCCCTTGGGCGGCGTGCGCGTGGGCTCGACGATCACCACCGTCTGACCGATGCCGTTGAGCTGCCCCGCGGCGAGATCGATGGGCGTGGCGACCAGCTCGTCGGGCGCCTTCTTCGGCGTGAGCATCTTGTCCGAGACCAGCCGACCCGGCGGCTTCAGCTTGCGCGGCCGCTCCCACTCCTGGAGGTACGCGACGTACTTGCTCCAGTCCTCGGGGCCGACCGCGAACACGCGCGCGTGCAGTCCGGGTTCGTTGATCGAGTAGACCGTGTAGGATTTCGCCGACGCCGGATCGAGCACCACCATGTCGTTCTCGGGGCCGAAGAGCTGCGGCTCGGCGCTACCGACGTCGAAGGTGAGCTTTGCCGCCGTCCCCAGCTTCTGCTCGTGGACGTCGCTGAGCGCCCCGTCGATCGTGACCTCGTACTTCGTGCGGCCCTTGGTGCGGCCGGAGATGGTCAGGTACCGGCCCTGCATCTCGACCTTCATGCCGGGCAGCTCGGGCGAGATCCTCACCAGGCTCTTGTCGAACGTCTTGTTGTCGATCGAGTTGTTGAAGAGCACGTTGAACGGCGTGAGCGGCGGACACCTGTCGCCGTACGAGCAGTACGAGCGCTCGACACGCAGCGGGCTGTAGGTCGAAAAGCCGAACGTCTGCTCCGTGGTGGTGCGGCGCGGCCCCTCGGCGCTCGGCGCGCCCGCCTTGATGCGCACCGTGAAGCTCGTGGCGGTAAGCAGCTTGCCGGCGGGTCGGAAGGCGATCCACCGGCCCTGCTCCGCTTGTTGCGCGAGGCGGCGGACGCTGTCGTTCTTCTCGATCTCGTCGGCCTCGGCCATGCGGATGGCGATCGGCCCCTTGGGGCCGGTCAGCTCGACGCTGCCGAGCAACGCCTTCGCGTCGA
>JAYTBL010000810.1:0-7678 GCA_043736975.1 Polyangiaceae bacterium | reverse complement strand
CCGCGCTGCTCCTCGGAGCTCAGCGATGGGTCGACGACCAGCACCTCGAACAGCGCGTCACGCGCTTGCGCGAGCGCGGCCTCGGCCTCCAGCACCTCATCGCTCGCCTGCGCCAGCTCCGCGCTGGCGAGCCGTAAGACGAGCGACGCGGGGAAGCCGGGCGCGCGCACGCTCGTCCACGGCCACACACTCCAGCCCTCGCTGCCGAGGGTGACAAGCGGCTCCGGCTCGACGGTCTGCGCATCGCCCGCCCTGTGCAGCGCTCCCGTCGTCGAACCAATGATCGACCGATGCGCGCTAGGGGTCAACGTCAGGTTGCGCCCGCGCCTTCGAGGATCCGCACCGCGCCCAGCACCGCCGCTGGGACCGTCTCGGTGCGCAGGACGAACCTGCCGACCGAGACCGCGGCGTAGCCGAGCGCCGCGGCGTCATCGACCTCCGACTCTGCGAGGCCGCCCTCAGGTCCGACCGCGAACGCCAGCGACGTGCCCGCGCGCACGTGCGTGAGCAGCGAGTCGACCAGCGGCGTCGTCGCGTTCTCCCAGAGGCAGTAGCGCGCCTCGTGATCCTTCGCGGCCCCCTCGAGCGCCGCCTTCCATGGCAGCACGCCCTCGATCACCGGCGGATCGGCGCGCCCGCACTGCCGCGCGGCTTGCTCGGCGATGCGGCGCCAACGCTCGAGCTTCGCGTCCTGGCGGTCGCCCGTGGCCTTTGCCACCGCGCGCGCGGTGCGCGCGATGACGATGTGCGTTGCGCCGAGCTCGGTCGCGTCGCGGACCACGGCATCGACTTTGTCACCCTTCGCGAGGCCGTAGACCAGGGCGATCCGCACGCCGGCGAGCACGCTCGCGGTTCGAATGTCACCAATGGAAACATTGGCCGCCTCGCCCGAGGGCTGCGTGACGACGGCGTCGGCCTCCTTCTTCGTGGTCGGGTCGAACGCCACGAAGCGATCGCCCGCGCCGAGGCGCAGGACGCGACAGAGGTAGTGCGAGGCGTCCCGCGGCAGCACCCGCGCCCCGGGCGCGAGGTCGGCGACCGCGCAGCGGACGCTCAAGGCGCCACGTTGGAGCGACGACGGAGCGCGAGCAGCACCCACTCGCCGAGCGCCGGCGACTCGAGCAGCTCCAGGTCGCTGTATGCGGCGCGCACCTCCTGCTGCTGCGGCACGAGGATGCCCGAGAGGAGCAGGAGGCCGCCTGGCGCGACGCGCGCCGTCAGGTCCTTGGCCATCGGGATGAGGATGCGCGCCTCGATGTTGGCGAGCACGAGCGGCGCGGTCGCCTCCAGCGCGGCGACGTCGGTGGTACTGGCGTCGATGCGGGCGCTGAGCCCGTTGCGCGCCGCGTTCTCGCGGGTCACGTCGATGGCCTCGGGGTCGTTGTCGATGGCGATGGCCCGCTCCGCGCCCAGCGCCAGCGCGATCAGCGCGAGGATGCCGCTGCCGCACCCCACGTCGATGGCGAGGCGACCCTGCACCTCGCCAGTGTGCGCGCGGATGGCGCGCGCCACCAGCCGCGTCGTCTCGTGGAGGCCGGTGCCGAACGCGCGACCGGGCTCGAGCTCCAGCACCTGCTCACCGGGCTTCGCCTGGTAGGCCTCCCAGGGCGGCCGCACCACGATGCCCTCGGCGATCGCGTAGGGCTTGTAGTGCTCCTTCCACGCGTCGCGCCAGGCATCGCCCACGACCTCTTCGTAGCGAGCGTCGAGCGACGGATCGAGCTGCGCCATCGCCTCCTCGGCCGCGGCGCGGGTCGGAAACGCGCCGACGAGCGTGACCTTCCCGGACGCCGCGTTCTTCGCGAGCGTGGTCTCGTCTCGCTCCTCGACGCCCTCGGCCCCGAGATCGAAGAGCAGCGCGGAGGTGTCGTCCGACTCGTCGGCGGTGACGTCGACGTGCACGAACGGATACCGCGGCTCCCCCAACCCACCGCGCTCGGGATCGGTCATCGGGCTCTCAGCGGAACGAGGACTCGCCGATGCTCACGCTCACCGTCGACGTGCTGCGGCCGCTCGGACCGCCGCTGCTCGACGACTTGAAGACCCCCGCGAGCGCGAGCACCCCCACGATGGCCGCCGCGCCTAGCACCCCGCCGCCGATCGCGACCGGCAGCACCCAGCCCTTGCTGGGCTCGGGCACCGCGACGCGGAGCGGCGAGCTCGCGTCACCGCGGCTGGCGATGACCGCGCCGCCGCCGTCGAGCACCTCGAAGTAGTAGTCGACGAGCGGCGGCTTGATCGCGGCGCCGGGGATCGACACCACCACCGAGTCGCCCGACGCCGACGCCTTCGCCTCGGTGAAGTCACCCTTGGTGCCGTTGCGATAGAACAGCTTCACGCTGCCCATGCGACCGTCCGGGTCCTCGAGGCGCGCGCGCAGCTCGAGGTTGGTGTTCGCCTCGACCTGCGCGGGCGAGCCGTGGCGCAGCACCACCGGCTTCGCGGTGGGCTCGTCCTTCACGATGCCGGGGCGGCCCTCGGCCTCCCACTTCGTGCGCGCCTGCGCGAAGAAGTCGCGAAAGCGCGGCGACTCCTTGGCCGGGATCTCGTAGTCCGGCTGCTGCACGAGCAGGCCGCGCACCGCGTTCTCCGCCTCGTCCTTGCGCCCCAGCGTGATGTAGTTGAGCGCGAGCAGCCGGTAGATCTCGACCTTCTGCGCCTGCGTGTTGCTCGGCCGGAGGAGCGCCGCCGAGAGCGTCTGGATCGACTCCTCGTACTGCTGCTCCTCGAACTGGAGCTGGCCCTTGACGATCAGATCCTGCGGCACCGCCGCGGGCTTCGCGCCCGGCTTGGCCTGCTGCGCGAACGCTGGCGTGGTGGCCACGATCGCGTGCAAGAACGCGATGAGGGAGATCCAGGCTCCGAGTCGGGCTTTCATGGGGCGGGAGGTTACGTGCCTGTAGGCGCGACGTCTACGCCGGGCTCGAACCACACGCGGTGGGCCGGCTCGCCCACGAGCAGCGCACGCCGCGCCGCGATCGCGCGGGGAACGCGCTGCCGCTCGCCCAGGACCATGGCGGTGAGCCGCCCTCCGTACACGCATCCGGTGTCGAGGCCCGTCGCCCAGGGATGGAGCTGCAGCCCCGGCGCGGCGTTGTGACCGAACACCACCTGAGGAGGGCCGGCCCAGAGGGCGCCCCAGAGCCGGCTCTCGTCCTTCGCGACGCGCACGGTCCGGATCCGCATGAGCGTCTGCGGGGACTGGTCCTCGAGCGGCACCCCGGGCATCAACCCCGCATGCACGACGCGCAGGCCGTGCTCGGGCAGATCGAGGAACACGGGGGAGGTCGCGAGGAGCATCCAGTCCGTGGGGCGCAGCCGGCTCGCGAGATCGCGATGGAGCCTCCCGATGGGCAGCTTCGCGGTGGGCGGCGCGGCGCGCAGATCGAGCAGCTTCTGCTCGTGGTTGCCGCGCACCACGATCGCGCCGGTGCGCCGCGCGACGTCGAGCACGCCCAGCGAGTCGGGCCCTCGCGCCACCAGGTCACCGACGAAGATCAGCCGATCGCCGCTGGCGAACGCCACGCGGTCGAGGAGCGCCTCGAGCTCCTCCCGGCATCCGTGGACGTCACCGACGATGATGGTGCGCAAGCTCGTACCTCGGCTCCTGGCGACAGTTAACCACAGTCATACGCCGCGTCGCGCGCCGCGTGAATCGTACATGAGTGACTGAAGCGGCGCAGCTCGCGCGCCGTCATGACTGGAAGCCGGGGCCTCACCACCCCTTGGAGAGACAGGAACTCATGGAACAACGCGTGGACTCGTTCGTTCGAGACGTTCTCGAGGCATCCGTGCTGGAGCTGTTCGATTCGTATGGCCTCGCCTGCGATCTGACGCAGGCGGTCGACGACGAGTCGTCTCCCTGCGTCGAGCTCGGCTCCATCGTGGGGTTTCGCGGAAAAGGGGTCCGAGGCGGGCTGGCCTTCGTCGCGCCGCTCGGTCTCATCGAGCGCATGCTCCCCGTTCCGCGCGACCTGGCGCGGGCCGACCTGCAGCTGCGTGACTGGAGCGCCGAGATGGCGAACCAGCTCGTCGGCCGCATGAAGAACAAGCTGTCGACGAGGACGCTCGACTTCGATGTGGGGACGCCGGTCTGCTTCACCGGCAAGTCGATCCGCCTGGTCTTCCTCCCCGACGCGGAGGGCCTGTCTCTCGCGTTCACGGCCGAGGGTACCCCGGTGCGCATCCACCTGGACTGCACCCTCTCGCCCGACCTCGTCTCGGGCGAGGTCGAGGCCCTCCGGATCGTCCCGGAAGGCGACGTTCTCCTCTTTTGAACCCCGCAGGAATTTCAAGTCATGCCGAAGACAATCATCGTGATCGACGACTCTCAGGTGATCCGTGAGCAAGTGAGCATCGTGCTGAAGCAGGCGGGCTACGAGGTGGTGGAGGCCGAGGACGGCGTGGAGGGCGCGGCGGCGATCCGCAACAACCCGGGGGCATCGCTCGCCATCTGCGACGTCAACATGCCGAAGCTGGGCGGGCTCGAGATGCTCGAGACCATCGGAGCGCAGGGCGGCGCCGCGCTGTTGCCGGTGATCATGCTCACCACCGAAGGTCGCCCTGACCTCATCGAGCGAGCGCGCGCCTCTGGCGCGAAGGGCTGGATGGTCAAGCCGTTCAAGCCGACGATGCTGCTCGCCACCGTGAAGAAGATCGCGGGCGCTGCTGCATGAACGCTGTGGCCGAGCTCGCGGACCTGCCCACCGAGGAGGCCAGCAGCGATTCACGAATCGTCTGTTTCGCCGGTGCGGCTCGGTCCGCGGACGAGGCCCGCGTCCTCATCGTCGACGACGACGAGGAGGCCCGCACCAAGGTCGCCCGCGCGCTGCGCGAGGTCGGCTTCCTGGTCGAGGAGGCCGCGAACGGCCTCGACGCCCTCAAGGCATTCCAGATGCATCGCCCCCACGTGGCGCTCCTCGAGGTCATGACGCCGTTCCTCGACGGCTTCTCGACCTGTCGCGCGATGCGCGATCTGCCGGGGGGGCAGGACGCCTCGATCGTCATGATGACCGACTCGGACGACATCGAGTCGCTCCAGTTCGGCTACGATGCCGGGGCCACCGATTTCCTGACCAAGCCGGTCAACGAGACCCTGCTGCAGCACCGCATGAAGTACATGCTGCGCACCGCGGAGGTGGTCGACCAGCTGCGGCGCAGCGAGCGCAAGATCGCGCACCTCGCCTACCACGACGCGCTCACCGGCCTCCCGAACCGCCGCTCGCTCGAGCGCTACATGGACCGGCTGGTCGAGCTCGGCACCGACCGCAGCGCGGGCGCGATCTTCCTCATCGACCTCGACGGCTTCAAGCGCGTCAACGACACGTTCGGTCACTCCGCGGGCGACGAGCTGATCTGCGAGGTCGGTCGGCGCGTGGCGGACTGCTTTCACATCGACATCGACGCCGAGGACCTCGGCGAGCGCAGCGCCTTTCTAGCCCGCCTCGGTGGCGACGAGTTCGTGTTCGTCGATCCCACGGTCTCTTGCGCTGACGATGCGTGCGGCGTCGCCTCGCGCATGCTGGCGGCGATCGGCGACGTGTTCGACCTCCGTGGCCACGAGATCGTGATCACCGCGAGCATCGGCATGGCGCTGGTCGCCGACGTCCACGGCAGCGTCGAGGAGCTGATCCAGCGCGCCGACGCGGCGATGTACGATGCCAAGGCGCACGACCGCAACAACGCGCGCTTTTACTCGCGCGCCCTCAGCGACGAGGCCCGCGCTCGCCTGGAGATGGAGGGCTCGCTGCGCAGCGCGCTCGCGCAGAACCAGCTCGAGGTCTTCTATCAGCCGAAGATCGACACCGTCACCCATGCCGTCACGGGCGCCGAGGCGCTGCTCCGCTGGCGTCTGCCCGATGGCACGATGATCTCACCCGCCGAGTTCATCCCGGTCGCCGAGGAGACCGGGCTCATCATCGCCATCGGTCGCTGGGTGCTCGAGCAAGCTTGCACGCAGGTGCGCGCCTGGCAGGACGAGCCGAACATGCAAGGGCTCCGGATCGCGGTCAACGTCTCGGCGCGGCAGTTTCGCGAGCCGCACTTCGTCGACGAGCTCCGGGATCTGCTCGGCACCATCGGGCTCGACCCGGGCTGCCTCGAGCTCGAGATCACCGAGGGCACGCTGATGAACGACACGAAGCTCGCGCGTGAGGTCCTCAGCGAGCTCAAGACGCTCGGCGTGTGGCTGGCGCTCGACGACTTCGGCACCGGCTACTCGTCGCTCGGTTACCTGCGGCGGTTCCCGTTCGACACCCTCAAGGTCGATCGCTCGTTCGTGCGCGACGTCCTCACCGACGAAGGCTGCGCGGCCATCACCGCCGCGGTGGTCGCGATGGCCCAGCGCCTGCACCTCGACGTGGTGGCGGAGGGCGTCGAGACCGAGGCCCAGCTCGAGCACCTGCGCGTGATCGGCTGCGGAGAGGTGCAGGGCTTCCTGTTCTGCCCTGCGGTTCCTGCCGCTGAGTTCCGCCGCTGGGTCGCCGGTCGGATCAGGCGCCGTGAGCCGGCCCGGCCGCGGCGCATGCCGCCCGCCGGCCGCAACAGCGCCATTCCGCCCATGTTCTAGAGCCGCCACATTTTTTCGTCGTCGAGCTTGGCGCGCTTGGGGATGACCACGAGCCCGTTCTCCGTGACGAAGAAGCGCTTGCGGTCGGCCTCGAGGTTGAAACCGACCTCGACGCCCGACGGCACCTCGACGTCCTTGTCGATGATGCAGCGGCGGATCTTCGCGTGGCGACCTATGCGCACGCGCTCGAAGAGCACCGACTCCTCGACCTCGCTGAACGAGTTGATACGGCAGCCGACCGACAGCACGCTTCGATGGATGCGGCCGCCGGAGATGATGCAGCCGTGGCTGACCATCGAGTCGGTCGCGATGCCGACCCGCGCGTGCGCCTCGTCGCGGAAGACGAACTTCGCGGGCGGGTCATGGGTCGCGCCGGTGCGGATGGGCCAGCGCTCGTTGTAGAGGTTGAAGAGGGGATGGATCGAGATGAGGTCCATCTGGGCGTCCCAGTAGGCCTCGATGGTCCCGATGTCTCGCCAGTAGGCGTGTGCGCGCGGCTCCTCGCCGGGCACCAGGTTCTTGTTGAAGTCGTAGACGTAGACGTCCTGACCGTCTGCCACCATGCGGGGCAAGATGTCGTGACCGAAGTCGTGCTTGCTGGTCTCGACGCCGGCGTCGCGGTGGAGCTCCCGCATGAGGTCGTCGGTACGGAACACGTAGTTGCCCATCGAGGCGAGGCACATGTCGTCCGAGCCGGGCATGGTCGGCGGGTTCGAGACCTTCTCGTGAAAGCCGATGATCCGACCGTCGGAGTCGATCTCGAGGATGCCGAAGTCGCGCGCCTCCTTCTTCGTCACCGGGATGGCGGCGACCGTCGCCGCGGCATCGCGCGCGAAGTGCGCCTGGATCATCTGCCGGACGTCCATCTTGTAGACGTGGTCGCCGCCGAAGATGCAGACGATCTCCGGGTTCTCGTCGGTGATGACGTGCTGACACTGGTAGACGGCGTCGGCCGAGCCCTTGAACCAGGAGAGGCCGGTGCGCTGCTGCGCGGGAATCGCCTCGATGAATTGATCGAGGATGGGCGACAACCGCCACACCCGCGCGATGTGCTCCTCGAGCGATGCGCTCTTGTACTGCGTGAGGATCTTGATGCGCGAGAGGCCCGAG
>JAYTBL010000809.1:0-7682 GCA_043736975.1 Polyangiaceae bacterium | reverse complement strand
CATGGGTTGCCGTACCTGTGGCCGCCGCCCCAAGCGCGGGTAGAATCGTGAACGAGCATGACGGCGACAGCACAGCGGGCCGATGCCCCTCTTTCCTACGAAGAGTACCTTCGATTCGAAGAGTCGGTCGACTGCCGGCACGAGTTTATCGACGGTGACGTCCTTGCGATGGCGGGGGGAACGCGACGGCACGCCGTGTTGAAGAGCCGCGTCTCGACCGAGCTGACGATCGGTCTTGGCAAAACGGGACCCTGCCGCGTCGAGGATTCCGATACGCGCATAGCGGTAGAACGAGGCGATCGCATCAACGCGTACTACCCCGATAGCGTCGTCATCTGCGGCGAAGGCATCACCCACATGCGCGACCCGGACGGCGGGGTCCTCAACCCGACGGTCATCGTCGAGGTGACGAGTCGCAGCACGGAGAAGCGCGATCGAGGTATCAAGCTCGACGATTATCGCCTGCTCACCTCCTTGCGCGAATACGTCATCGTTTCGCACATGAGGCAAGAGCTCGAGGTGTGGTCTCGGACCGATGCAGACGCTGAATGGACGCGCGAGCTTCACACCGCGGGCCATACCGCGACTCTCTCGCTGGGCGTGACTCTAACGGTCGACGACCTCTATCGCGATCCACTTCCCCCGCGCTGAGGTCGCGTACGCACCTCCGTCGAGAAACGACTGCCAGGTGCTCCAGTCCTTGCTGTCCTGGCAGCTGCCGACGGAGACCACCACCACCGAGCGCGCCACGCGCCTAGGTAGCTAGGTCATCGGTGGGTGATGACCACGAGCGTCCTGGCGCGTTCGAGGACCACGTCCATGCACAGCTGAAGGTTGGCCGGATCGAGCGCGCCGAAGGTCTCGTCGAGCACGAGCAGCTCGGCGCGCTGGAGCAGGGTCCGCGCCAGGTAGACGCGGCTCTTCTCCCCGTGCGAGAGCTGCCAGCCGGTGTCCCCGACGTGCTGGAAGAGGCCCGCAGGCATCCGCTCCAGGAGCGGCCCGAGACCGAGGGCGCACGCGACCGATCGCGCCTCGCGGAGATCGTCCGGGGACGGAGGCCAGGCGCGACCCAGCAGGAGGTTGAAGGCCAGGGACTCGGAGAAGACGTGGTTCTTGTAGAACTGCGGGGCGGAGGCGATGACGCGTCTCAGTGCTGGCTCGGCGATGGTGTGCTGGTCCGTTCCACCGACCATGAGCAGACCGGCGTCGGGCTTGCGCATCCCCGTCATGAGCGCGGCGAGCGTCGTCTTGCCGCCGCCCGACGGGCCCTCGATGAGGACGCGGTCGCCGGCGCGCACGACCAGGCTCACGTCCTCGAGCACCGCCCTGGCTCGCTTCGGATACTGGAAGCGCACGCCGCGGAGCTCGACGACCGCGCTCGCGCCGCTCGCTTCCAGGTGGTTCTCCGCCGCCAGGCCTGCCCCTGCCTTCGACGCGGTGCCCTTCGCGTCCTCGATCACCGGCTGGATCGCGCGCCACAGGGCGCGAAGACCGGCGGCCTGGAGCACCAGGTCGACCAGCGACGCGAGGGTGGCCATGCCGAGCGTCATGCCTCCGATCGAGAGCGCGAGCCCTTCGGTGGTGGGCCGGGCCACCAGCACGAAGACCAGGGAGACGGCCGCGGCCACGTAGTAGAGACGCGGAAGCGCCAGCATCTTCGTGGTGAGACGGTCGGTGCGCCGCCCGGAGTCCGCGTAGGCGCGCGTGGCTTCGTCCTCACCATCGTGCCACGAGTTGGGGGTCTGCTGGACGAGGCGCGTCGCGTGCCCGAGCATGCGCTCGACCACGTCGGTGGTCAGACGCATGCGCTCTCGCTGCTGCTCCTCGAAGAGCGCAGACGCACGCGGGAACATCAAGAGCGCGCCGAGCACGAATCCGAAGAAGGTGGGCAGGGCGAGGGTCGGGAGCGGCGCGATCGAGAGCACCGCCGCGGTCGCGACCAGGTTGGTCAAGACGCCCAGCAGCGCCAGCAAGAGCGTGATCGCCGACCCGAGGAATCCGTCGGCCTGCGACGAGATCACCATCAGGCCCCCGAGCCCGAAGGAGCTCAGATCGTCCGGGTCGAGCTGGAGCGCACCCTCGAGGAGCCGCTCGCGAAGGGTGGTCGCTGCGCGCAGCGTGAAGCGCCCCACGTAGCGCGTCGCGGCCAGCTGGACGAACGTCGCCGTGAGCGAGACGAGAGCCCACCCGAGCAGGCTCGAGCGATCGGTGTGGCCGGAGAGCGCGAGCGTGCCGATGACGGCCCACGCCGCGGTCGCCAGGAGGCTCTGGACTCCGGACTGCGCGAGGAGGCGGACGATGCCTCTACCGAGGCGAAGGCTGCTGAGCGCGCGGGGGACGGACTCCGCGACGTTCTGGCGAAACACGAACCCGAAGCCAACCGGCAGGCTCGAGCCGAGCTCGCGCCCCAGCGCACCGACCAGGCGCTCCTGACGAACGTGGCCCGCGCCGGAGAGGCGCCCGGCGAGCACCTCGATTCGCTGCTGGTGCGAGCGCGTGAACGCCTGGCGCGCGGCGCGGCGGGAGACCTGGACCGACCTCCCCGCGGCGTCGACCAGCATGAGCCGTCTCTTGCCCCCCTGGGTCACGGCGTAGGCCTCTCGTCCCGCGGGAAGAGGGACGAAGAGGAACGGCGCGTCACCGCCCATGAGCCGGGTCAGGTCCTCCTCGAAGAGCTCGACGTGATCGGCGAGGTAGCCTGCCTCGAGCGCCAGGGCGGAGGCGTAGGTCACGAGGGCGGACCCCGCGGGCACCGCGCGCGCCGGGGCGGTCAGGGGACGAGGAGAGATCGACTGCACCAGCGCATGGAGCGCGCGGCCCGAGGCCGCGACGTCGAACGACGGGACGAGGTCATCCATGATCGGCCATCTCCTTCTCGTGGGTCGTCACGCGGCCGTGCTCGACCACCATGCGACGCCAGTGACGCGCATTCCACACGTCGCGCTGCACGGCGCGATCCGCGGCGACCAGCTCGGCGTAGCGGGACCCGGGGCGCGACAGGAGCGCCGCCGGCGGACCATCCTCGACCAGCTTGCCGTCCTCGATGACGAGGATGCGCTCGAAGTCGGTGGTGTCGGCGACGTCGTGGGTCACCTCGACGACCGTGGCCTTGCCCACGTGCGCCCGCACGCTCCGTGACAGCGCGCGCCGCGACGCTCGGTCGAGCCCTCGGAACGCCTCGTCGAGGAGCACCAGGCGGGCGCCGCGGCGCATGAGCGCGCGCGCCAGGCGGACGCGCTGTCCCTCGCCGCCGCTCACCCGGACCCCGCTCTCCCCGAGCTCGGTGGCGAAGCCGGAAGGCAGGCGCTCGAGCAGATCGCCGAGCTGCGCTTGCTCGACGATGGGCGCGAGCGGCTGACGCGCGCCGGGCGGATTTCCGAAGTGGAGGTTCTCCAGCATCGATCGGTTCCAGAGCTGCACCGAGGGATCGATCCAGACCGTCTCGCGACGCAGGCGCCCCAGGTCATAGCGCTCGACGGCCCGGCCGTCGGCGAACACCGCCCCGGAGTCGCGCGGGACGAGGCCGAGCACGACGGCGAGGAGGCTCGACTTGCCTGCCCCCGAGCTGCCGACGACGGCGACGCGCTGGCCCCCCTTGATGTCCAGGCTCATGCCGGCGAGCACCCGGTGAGTGCCGAGCGTCACCTTGACCGCCTCGAGGCGGAGCGCGATACCGGGCCGCTCGGCGAGCACCACGGTCTGCTCGTCGCCCACGTCGCTGTCAGGAGGGGTCTCGGCGGCGCTCAGCGGCTCGACGAGACGGGACAGCGACGCCAGCGCGCGCGGCAGCCGCTGGAGCCCTGCAGAGAGCGCCCGCGCCTGGATGGGCAAGCGAAGGGCCCAGAAGGCCACCAGCACCAGACCCCCCTGAGCGCTCTCGGCGCGCACATGGCCGAGAAGGAGGAGCACCACCGCGGCCAGCACGCCCGTCGCCTGAACCGCCTCCGTGAGAGACAGGAGGCGCATCGAGCGCTCCGATTCTCGACGCCAGGAGACGAGGTGATCGGCCTGCTTGCTCCGGACCGCGAGCTGTCCACCGTGATTGCGGAGCGGCACCAGGCCCAGGAGAACATCGAGGTACAGCTGTCCGAGCTCGCTGGCGTGGGACTGGACGCGGCCCTCCACCTGCCGCCGGAAGCGCAGGCTCACGACCGGAGCGATCAGGCCGAAGAGCAAGGCGATGGCCGTCATGGGCATGCCGCCGGGGTACAGCACGCAGAGAGCGGTGACCGTCACGACCAGGTCGAGCGCCAGCTTGACGAGCCCCACGATCATCGACGGCAAGGGCTTGACCTCGAACAGCCCCTGGCTCCGCTGCGTGACGTCCGACAGGGGACGCGACTGGAAGTAGCGGTTCGGGAGCCGGGGCAGCTTCTGGAGCAAGGCGAGGCGCATGCGCAGCTCGAGCGAACGTCCGAGCCGGATCACGCTCGCGCCCAGCGTCGTCTCGAGCGCGAGGAGTACCGCGATGAGCCCGGCGTACATGGCGGTCCCGGCGAAGCGCTGCTGGGGGAGCGCGAGGAGCGTCTCGGCGTTGAACGCCGCGCGAAGCACCATCATCTCGACGAGCGCGAGGGCGGCGAGCATGACGGCGATGACCACGATGAGCCCGAGGAGCCTCCACGCGTCTCGGGAGACATGACGACAGAGGACCTGGAGCGGCGTCGGGCCGTCCGGCCCGAGCACGTGCTGGAGGCTGGGCGCAGGCGGCGAGGAGCTGGTCGCGCGGCTCGGTCCCGCTCCCCGGCGAACGACGAGGAACACCGCGCCGCGAGCGACGAAGTTGCCGTCCGCGTCCTCGTCGGTGCCGCGCATGGCGCCGGGGACCGGCCCCGGCACGTCCTCCCGGCTCGCGCGGGCGAGCTCGAGGGTCGCGTCCCACCGCGACGCCCGCGGGAGCGCACGCTGGGCGACCAGACGTTCAGCGAGCCGGGCCGAGGCATCGAGGGCTCCCAGCCCAGGAGCGGGCAGCTGCGTGGGGGCAAACGTGGACGGCGCCCCGAGCCGCCGCAGGCGGCGCTCGAAGACCGTCCGCCACTCGGTCCCCCCGAACCACTCGAGGAAAGAGGCGTGGTCGAAGGCCTGGGTATGGACGTGAAGCTCGCGCAGCAGGGTGTCTTTCGGGATCCACTGCCGACCGCGCGCGGGGTCCATGATCTGGACCAGACCACCGAAGACTCTCCACACGACCACGAAGTGCGGAGCGCCCCCCGGTCCCTGGACGACGACGATGCAGGGGCAGCGCTCGGCGAGGACGTCGACGGCATCGGCGATCGGCGCCATCTCCTGGAAGGCCTCGAGGCCGAGGCCGACGCAGAGGTCCTCGAGCGCGTCGATGGACGTGCCGTCGGCCCCCGTCCGGCACGCGTCGCGGAGCCTCTCGTAGTGGACCGGGATGTCGAGGCCCGCGAGCAGCGACTTGAGGGCCGCAGGTCCGCAGTCCATCGCCGAGGTCTGGAGCGTCTCCGGGACCAGGAAGCGGCGCTTGCTCATGGCCGCGGGCCCTCGTTGGAGGCCGACGGCGACGACGGCGACGGCGGCGACGGCCGAGGCGAGGGCTGGCCGCGGCCCTGGACGGTCTGCCCTGAGAGGCGCAGCAGGAGCCGCAGGGGCGGCAACTGCTCCACCTCGACGTCGGTGGCGCCGGTCATGCCGTGGGAGAGCGGGATGCTCGCGTTCTGGCCGTCGAGATCGAGCTCGACGCGCACGCGCTGCTCGCGCGGCTCGCTGCCGACGCCCACCACCGTCGCGGTCAGCGGCCCGTACGCCGTCCAGGGAAACGCGTCGACGCGGATGCGTGCCTTCTGCCCCGCGTGCAGCCTCCCCACGGCTTCACGCGCGGGGAAGTACGCGACCCAGCGCATCCTGGTGTGGGGGACGACGGTCGCGAGGGTCTGCCCGGCACCCACCGCCGAGCCGCCGGGCAGCGCCTGCACGTCCGCCACCGTACCGTCGACGGGCGCCCGCACCTTGCGCCGGGCGATCTCCCAGTCGAGCTGGGCGACCACGACCCGCGAGGCGGCGATGCGCGACTTGAGCTCGATCAGCTCGCGCTGCAGGTTCAGGAGGCGCACCGTCGTCTCCTTACGCGACCGGTCGAGATCCGCGGCGGCGGTGGCGGTGTCCGCGTTGCTGACCGTGAGCTGCCCACGCTGTCGCTGCATCTCCTCGGCGGCCTTGAGCGCCTCGACGCCGGAGACCAGAGATGCCTCCTTGAGCCGCTTCATCGCGTCGTCCTGCTGGCGCGCGAAGGCCGCGACGTCGGCCGACGCCTTCGCGCGCGCGGCCGCCGAGCTCACCCGCGTGGCTCCAGCGCGCACCGTCGCGCTGGCGAGCCCACGCTCCGCTTCGATGATCAGCTCGAGGCTCTCCACGGCCTGGGCGAGCCCCTTCGACCGGGTCTCCTCCTCGTCACGACGCAAGCTCTCGGCAGCGCTGTCGAGCTCGATCAGCACCGACCCCGCCTTCACCTCGGCGCCGAGGGTGAGATGCGTCTCCGAGACCACTCCCGCGACCGGCACCTGGATGGGCGACGCTGCGCCGGCGGCGAGGAGCCTGCCGTCGTCGCTCACCGCGTAGACCGTCGTGGTCGAGAGCAGGAGCCACGCCGCCCACGCGGCCAGGAGCCCTGCGGTCGCGACCACGACGGTGCGCGGCTGGTGCTTCTCTTCGGAGTCGAGGAACGAGAGCGTCTTGGCAAACGGTTTTCGCATCGGACCTTTCGCGGTGGCGGTCTGCCGCCACCGCCGTTCGATGCGAGCTCCGTGCCGCGCTTCAGCGGACGCGCGCGAGCACGACGGGCGATGGCGGCAAGAAGGGCATGAGGGGAGCTCGATCACCAGGAAGGGCGGCGGCTGGAGGGTACCCACGGCCGCTGCGGACGCTGGCTCGAGGCGCGCGCTCAGATCTCCGGGGTCGGTTCCGGCATCGGGAGCGGGAAGCGGCGCCAAGGCGACTGCAGGTCGTCGATGAGGCCTCCAGCGCGGACGCCGCTCCGGAGCCGTCGGCCGTCGGGCCTGGCGGTCGTCACCTGGGGAACCGTGGATTCGCTCTCGTCGTTCTTCATCGTCGTCATCTGGACCTCCCTACGGTTCCTCTCCGGTGCAGGCCCCGTGCCGCCCGCCCGACAAAGGCCCGAGCAGCGAGAACGCCGCGTTTTGCCGATCGGCGGCGCTCGCCGTTGGACGGCGCCGCCCACCGAGCGGCGGCAGCCGCCAACCGTCCCAGGCGCTCGCTGCCCGTGCAATCCGGCCGGCGCCGCGTTCGGATGCCGCGCCAAGGACGGCACGCGTACGGCCTCGTCCTCGTGCATGGAGACACCGATGAACGACAGCATGGCGAACGGCGAACGCATCGTGAAGAGGCCCGGCATCCGCACTCACCTTCGAGCGGGCGCCGAGGTCTACGTTTGCACCGTGACGGTGGTGAACGGCAAGGCAGGTCCCGTCACCTGCGAGAAGCTGGGAGAGATGAAATGAGCACGCCGAGCTCCACGCCGCGCGAGACCACGGTGAAGGCTGACCCTCGCGCCGCGCGACTGCGCACCGGGCCGGCGCCGGGGACGGCACGTACGTCTGCATCGTTATCGTCGATCCCGACGGAACGACCGCCACCGTCTGCGAGAAGGTCAAGTAGGACGGCGTTGCCAGGGCGAGCGGCCGGCAGCCCAACAGGAGGCTGGC
>JAYTBL010000808.1:0-3102 GCA_043736975.1 Polyangiaceae bacterium | reverse complement strand
CCTCGCCCTCCACCCACTCGTCGAGCTCCCACTCGACGTTCGCGCCGCCGCCGCTCGCCAGCATCTCGCTGACGCGCATCGTGCCGGCGAGGCGGCCGGTGTCGTCGACGTACAAGCCGATGGCGTAGCGATCGCCGGGGTTGAGGTCCGCGGTCTGCTCCTTGAACGGGACGAGCAGATCCTTCGCGAGGCCCCAGTCGACGAACGCGCCGATCGGGGTGCACTCCTTGACCGTGAGGAAGGCGACCTGGCCGAGCTCGATCCTCGCCGGTCGCGTGGTGGCGATGGGGCGGCCCTCGGAGTCGAGATGGACGAAGACCTCGACCTCGTCGCCCACCTTGGCCTCGGCCGGCGTCTCGCTGCCGATGAGGAGGACCACGGCGCGATCATCGCCGTCGTCACGGCCGAGGTAGGCGCCCGGCGCAGCGATACGCTTGATCTTCAGCTTCGCGAAGCGGCCGAGCAGGTCTTCGAGGGACATCGGCGCGCATCCTAGTACGTCCCCCCTCGCGGCGCTCAGCCCGTCCGATCCGGCACCGCGATCGCGGGCCCCTGGGGGAGCGGGCGCGGGGCGGGAACGTACGGCCACTCGCGGCGCAGATCGCGGAGGGGCTCGAGGGCGGTGTCGACGGCGCGACCGAAGACCATCGAGTACACGACCGCGCCGAAGTCGTCGTCGAGGCGCCGTCCGTTGATCCCGGCGAAGTCGAAGCCGGCCGGCGCCGACGGGTCGAAGGGAATCACGTCGGGCAGGAGCCAGTTCACGGCACGCTGCGCGTAGGCCTTCGGGTCGGCGACCCGGCCCACCGCGGCCGCCGTCACCTCCACCACCTTCGTGACGTCGGGCGCAAAGCGCTCGCGATCGCCCTCGGGGCTCGTCTCGTTCATGAGCCGCGACCGCGCCGGGTCGTCGACGAACGTCGCCGCGAAGTTCGGCCGCCCGCAGCGCGCGACCTGATGGAAGTGGCCATGGTCGTTCGCGCCGACGGCGGTGTAGAACGACCACGGGCCGGCGGCGATCGCCGCGACCGGCAGCTCCACGACGATCGCGAGCACGTTGGTCGCGCCGGTCGTCACCTGCCCGCTCGAGAACGAGGCGAGAGGGGCGGGCTTGCCTGCCAGCGCCGCGTCGAGGAATCCCTTCGCCGCGACCGCGTCGAGCCAGAAGGGATCGCCCGCCTCGCCGATCCAGATGCGGACGCCCGCACTGGGTCTGGCCAGGTTTGCAGCCGCAGGTGCGGCCCGCGAAGAAGTCGTCGACACAGTCGGCGCCAGCCGCGCACTTCGTCCCGCACTGGTCATCCGCGCGCAGGATCAGCTCCTCTGGCGCGCGCCGGGCGTGGTCCTGGAGGGGGGAATTCGACTGCGCATGCGGATTCTGTGAAGGATCGGCGGACGCGCGGGCAATCGTCGACATGAGGCCGTGTTAGCGCTCCTCCACCTCCGCCTCCGCGAAAACCGCTTGGCCGACCCGAGAGACTCGTACCGAGCGCTCTTCTGCGAACACTTCCGCTTCGTGTGCGCCTCGCTGCGTCGATTCGGGGTCAGGACCTCCGACGTCGAGGACGCCGCACAGGAGGTGTTCGTCATCGTTCACCGGCGCCAGAACGACATCGACCCCTCGCGCTCCCTCCGCCCCTGGCTCTTCGGAATCTGCCTCAACGTGGCCCGCGCCCTCCACCGCAAATCACGCCGCAGGAAGGAGAGCGGGGCCGAGGTCTCGCCGGACCTGCGCGACCTCGGGCCGCTCCCCGACGAGCAGCTCGCGCTGCTCGAGGACCACTCGCTGCTCATCGAGGCGCTGGACAGCCTCGACTTCGATCGCGGCGCGGTGTTCGTGATGCACACCCTCAGCGAGTGCACGGCCGCGGAGATCGCGGAGACCCTCTCGCTGCCCATCAACACCGTCTACTCCCGGCTGCGCATCGCGCGCGAGGAGTTCGACCGCGCCATCCACCGCTTGCGCCTGGCCAAAGGCGATCGCCTCCGGAGCAACCGATGACCGCCCATTCCCGTGAGGAGCTCTCCGCCATGTCGGCCGAGACGAGCGCGATGACCGAGCGCGCGTGCGCGTGGGACGAGGTCGATCCCGCGTTCGACGACGCGGCGTGCGAGCGCGTGCTCGCCGGGGTCGAGTCCGTCGTCGGTCCTCCGCCGGAGGGCGGAGGCGGCGGCGAGCCGGCCGCCGGTGCGCCGCGCAGGCTGCGGCGCGTGGCCGTGGTCGCGCTGGTCGCCGCCGGGCTCGCAGGCCTCGGTGGCGGAGCGATGCTCGCGCGCAACGCGGAGCGCGTGCCGCCGCGTCCAGCCCCTGCCGCCACCCCGCCAGGCAGGGCGCTCCCGAAGGCAGCACGCTGGCGGCCGAGCTCCGCCTGACCACCGCGGCGCGGGCTGCGCTGAGCGGCGGTGACGCCGCGGGGTCGCTGCGCGAGCTCGACGAGCACGGCCGTCGCTTTCCGGACGGACAGCTCGCGCAGGAGCGCGAGAGCCTGCGCATCCAGGCGCTGATCTCCTCGGGCGATCTCGCGGCCGCGCGCGTGCGTGCGACCTCGTTCCGCGCGCGCTACCCGCAGGGACTGCTGCTCCCGAGCGTGGAGCGCGCGCTCGCGCCGCACGACTGAAGGCGCGTGGTCGGGTACGACAAAACGTGCCCGCCACGAAGAATTTCCGGCGAATCCGCGCTCGTGGCGGCATGACCAATCATGGCGGTTGCGGGAAGGGCACGTGGCGACGACTCCGGCGTCATTGATCTCGCGGGTCTCGTGCAGCAGATGTACGCGCCCGCGCCGGCGCCTCTCGCTCCGCCGGCGGCCGAGCTCCTGTGCGACGAGGAGGATGTCGAGGACGTCTCCGACGAGCAGGAAGCTCCCGCACCGGCCGCCCGCACCGCCGCGCTCGCGCCGCCCGCTGCGCTCGCGCCGCCCGCTGCGTCCGCGCCGCCCGCTGCGCCGCGCGAAGATCACGACGAGCGCTCCTCGCCGAACGTCGAGCTCGGCGTGCTGGCCGGCGTCAATCAGCCTGGGCCGCCGCTCCGAACGAGGGCGCGCCGGCGATGGATGGCAGCGGTAGCGGGCGTGGCCGCGCTCGCCTTGCTCGGCGCCGCGG
>JAYTBL010000807.1:0-7692 GCA_043736975.1 Polyangiaceae bacterium | reverse complement strand
CGGGGCTTCGCTTGCCCTTACCGCTCTTGCTCTTGCCCTTCTTGCTCTTCGTCCTGGACGGCGGCGTCACGGCGGACGGCGGCGTTGCGCTGGCGGTGGCGGTCGCTTCGGGCTCCGGCTTCATCGCCGGCTGGTCGGGAACGCTCTCTTCGGCGACCTCGAGCATGCTCGACGACGCGATCGGCACCGGCGCCGGCGGCGGCATCGTGTGCATGGGAATGCGGACCGAAGCGGCCGCGCGCTCCCACTTCGCCTGTCGCGCCTCCTGGCCGGGAAAGAGCCGCGTGAGCAGGGAGGCCAGCTCCTCGTTCATCTGCGGGGCGCGCGTCCCGATGTACCTATCGAGCTCGGCGCGGAGCTCGTCGGCTGTCTCGTAACGGGCGTCCTTGTCCTCGCGGAGCGCCTTCTCGATGATGTACCAGAGCTCGTCCGGGAAGTCGGCGATCAGCCCGCGCACGTCGGGCACCTTCGCATCGCGGATCGCGCGCAGCGTGTCGACGTCGGTATCGCGCTTGAAGAGGCGCTTCATCGTGACCGATTCCCAGAGCGTCGCGCCGAGCGCGTAGACGTCGATTCGCCGGTCGATTGGCCTACCGTGAGCCTGCTCCGGCGCGAGGTAGGGGATCTTGCCCTTCACGATGCCGTCGGCGCTCTTCGACAGGCGCACCCGCGCCTTGGCGAGCCCGAAGTCGATGAGCTTCACGTCGCCGGAATGCGTGAGGAAGATGTTGCTCGGGTTGACGTCGCGGTGGATGACGCCGAGCGGCGTGCCCGTCTCGTCGAGGAGCTCGTGAGCGGAGTGCAGCCCCTCCGCGACCCTCGCGCAGACCCAGGCGGCGAGGGCGATGGGCATGGTGTCGCCCTTGACGGCCAGCAGGTCCCAAACGTCGGAGTAGGTCCGGCCGGAGAGCAGCTCCATCGCGATGAAGCGGTGATCTCCCGTGACGCCGTACTCGAGGGTCTGGATGACGTTCGGATGGGAGAGCTGCGCGAGGATCTTCGCCTCGTCGATGAACATGCTCTTGAACTGCTCGTCGTGGGCGAGCTCGTCCCGGATCACCTTGAGGGCCACGCGCTCCTCGGTCCCGTCCTCCCGGGTGGCGCGCCCGATGTAGACGGTGGCCATCCCGCCGCCGCCGATCTTGGCGCCCACCTCGTACTTGCCGAGCTGCTTGGGGGGCGCGAGCGCCGGCACGGACCGCACGATGTGGAGAAGACTACCAGCAAGGATCACGGATGGTGGAATCCTCGGCTGCTATTGGAATCGGCGTCGTTGGCTCGCGACCTGACTCATGCATGGTAGGTTTCCCTTATGCCTAGCAGGAAGCTCGGGGTTGGCCTTCGTGTGCTCGCGGCTCTGGCGGTGGTCGGCGTCCCGGCGACGGCGTTCGCTCATGCGGTCCTCGTCAGCCCGCCCCCCCGTGACGTCGGCAAGGCCGGTGCCGATGCCCACAAGACAGGCCCGTGCGGCGCCGTTCCGCGCACGAGCACATGCACTTCGTACGAGGCCGGCGCGAAGATCCCGGTGAAATGGATGGAGACGGTGAGCCACGACGGCTGCTTCCAGGTCGCGCTGAGCACGACCGGCACGGACACGAATTTCACGATCTTGAAGCAGGTCAACGACCTCACCACGGGCGCTGGCACGGTTTACCCGGACACCGTCCAGCTACCCCCTGGCGTCACGTGTAAAGACTGCACGCTCGTCGTCCGCCAGCTCATGATCGGCAAGGCCTGTATCGGGGGCAACACGGAGGCCGGTCCGTTCCAGAACGACCTCGACGCGTCGACCTACTACTCGTGCGCCGACATCCGTATCGGAGATCCGACGCCGTGTGCTGCTCCCGCGATGCCGGACGGCGGCCCCGCAGACACCGACTCGGGCCAGGAGGACGATGGCGGCCCCACGACGGTCCCTACCGACGGCGGCGGCAAGCTGGTCGACGGCGGCTCGAGCTCCGGCGGCGTCAACTCCAAGGACGTCCGCAACGGGACGGATGACAGCGGTTGCAGCGTGGCGTTCGGCGCCTCCTCCGGCGCTTCGCTCGTGATCACGGCGGGCCTCCTCGGACTCGCCGTGGCCCGCCGCCGGCGCCGTCGTTTTCTGTAGCGCCACCCGCGTTGCGAGTGCCCGCGTCACCGACGTACGACGGAGTGGCAGCGAGCTACTTCACGGGAAAGAGATTGCGCTGCTTCCACGCCGGGAGCTCGCGCAGCTCGGCCCACACCTCGCGCGCGCTCCCGTAGCGGAAGGCCTCGCGGCGGCGCAGCATCTTCGCGATGAGGTCGCCGAACGGCGTGCCGAGCTGCTCGGCGCGGAGGCGCGGCGCGCCGTCCGCCACCTGGCGGACGAGCTCCTGGTAAGGCACATCCATCTGGATGGCCGGCTCGCCCGCGAGCATCCAGTAGAGGAGCAGGCCCACCTGGTAGAGATCGCTCTGCCGGCTCGTGTAGCCGGTGGCGAGGATCTCC
The DNA here is from genome assembly GCA_043736975.1 of Polyangiaceae bacterium. Lineage (GTDB taxonomy): Bacteria > Myxococcota_A > Polyangia > Polyangiales > Polyangiaceae > Labilithrix. Next base: position 5,220 of record JAYTBL010000807.1, on the reverse strand, counting down.
GGCGCCATGATCGCGTGGTGCACGACGTTCGGGCGCACCGCCGTCATCCCGCGCAGCTCGTGGCTGATCCCGAAGTCCGAGATCTTCACCGTGGGCCGGTCGGTGTGCGTGATGAGCACGTTGCCGGCGTGGAGGTCGTCGTGGACGACCTCGTTGTCGTGCAGGAACTGTACGGCCGCGAGCAGCTGGCGCGTCATCTCGAGGACGAGCCCCTCCTGCATCGGCGTGCCGAGCATGTCCTTCAGCGCGTGGTCGCAGCGCTCGAGGGCGAGGAAGAAGAGGTGGTCGTTCTCGAACGAATCGTAGATGTAGACGACGTTCGGATGGCGCAGCGAGAAGAGCCGCGACTGCTCGCGTGCCCACTCGGCCTGCACCTCGGAGTAGGGGCGGTTCGAGGGCCGCACCATCTTGAGCGCGTAGATCTGGTCGAAGGGCCCGATGCACTCGTACACCGCGCCGAACTCGCCCGAGCCGATGGTGCTGATCACGGTGTAGCTACCGCTCCGGCCCTTGAGCGTGCCGCCGACCTGCGGGTATTGCACCGTGATTCGCGGCGCCCCGCCCGGATGCTGCCGCGTGTAGACCTGCCCGGCCTGCTGCTGCAGGGTCGCCGCGGTCATGGCGGGGATGGTGCCGGTGTTTCCGCCCAGCCGCGGGTTGCTGCCGGGCGCGGGCGGCGCTCCCGGCGGCTTCATCGCGTGACCGGGCGTCATGATCTGGTGCGGGCCGGTCGCCATGGAGCTCATGGGAGGCGCCGGCTGGGTGCCGGTCTTCGGCGGACCGTAGGGCGCCGACTGCTGCTGCTGCGGGTACATCGGCGGCACGGGCTGGCTCTGGTACGGCTTCGCGGCGACGTGTCCCAGCGGCGGCGTCGGATGCGAGGTGCGATGAGGCGGCGGCGGCGACGAGGGCGCGGCGTTCGGCACGTTGGGCGCGACCGGCGGATGCGGGCTGGTCTTGGTCAGCGGCACCGGGCCGGTCGCGGGACGCTGCAACGTCGGCAGCCGCTTCGTCTCGCCGTTTCCTCCCGGTCCGTCCAGCACCACGTCACCGGGGGCGCGAGAAGATTCGCGGGACGATTCGCGAGACGATGCCGGAGAGCGGGGGTGCCCTGATTCACTCACGCTGAAGACTTTACCCCCGGTACCATCGCCGCACCATGTCGTTCGAACGCGCGGCCGCGAGGCCGGCTTCTTCTTCCTCCGTCGCCGCTGCGCACGACGTCGGGCCTCATTCATCGTTCACGCACGACCCGCGGCCGCTCCCGGGCGCTTCCTCCACCGCCGAGCAGCGCCGGCTCGACGAGGTCCGCGCGGGCGTGAAGTGGCGGCGCTGGGGCACGTACCTCGCCGAACGGCAGTGGGGAACGGTCCGCGAGGACTACTCGGCCAACGGCGATGCGTGGAACTATTTCACGCACGAGCATGCGCGCGTCCGTGCGTACCGCTGGGGCGAGGACGGTCTCCTTGGTCTCTCCGACAGCCGCGGCATCCTCAACTTCAGCGTCGCGCTCTGGAACGGCAAGGATCCCTACCTGAAGGAGCGCCTCTTCGGGCTCAGCGGGCCGGAGGGCAACCACGGCGAGAGCGTGGGCGAGCTGTACTGGTACGTCGACGGCACGCCCACCCATTCGTATTCGCGTGCACTCTACAAGTATCCCCAGGCCGAGTTTCCCTACCAGCAGCTGCGTACGATGGCGCGCGAGGCGGGCAAGAACGTCCCCTCGCCCCGCCTCCAGGACACCGGCATCTTCGACGAAGATCGCTACTTCGACGTCGAGCTCGAGTACGCGAAGGCCGGCCCCGACGACATGCTGGTGCGCATCACGGTCACGAACCGCGGGCCCGAGGAGGCGGCGATCGAGGTGCTGCCGACGTTCTGGTACCGGAACACGTGGTCGTGGGACGGCCCGAAGGCGAAGAACCCGAACAAGCCCGAGCTCCGCGCCGTGTACGCGCCCGACGACGGCTCGTCGTACGTCGAGGGCACCGACCCGTATCACGGCAAGGTGAAGATCTGGTTCGACGGGGCAAAGGAGCTCCTCTTCACCGACAACGAGACGAACACCGCGGCGCTCTACAACACGCCGAACAAGACCTCGTACGTGAAGGATGCGTTCCACCAGTACGTCGTCAAGGGCCACCGCGCGGCGGTGAGCCCGGCGCGCGCGGGGACGAAGTCGGCGGGGCGCTGGAGCGCCACCATTCCCGCCGGTGAGTCCCGCATCTTCCGCGCGCGCTTCGCCACCACCGCGGCGGAGGGGCCGTTCGCGCCGTTCGTCGACTTCGACATGGTGATGGCGCTGCGCCGCCGCGAGGCCGATGAGTTCCATGCCGCGATCGCGCCGCCAGGCCTCTCCGCGGAGGCCGCGAGCGTGCACCGCCAAGCGCTCGCGGGGCTCATGTGGTCGAAGCAGTACTACGCGTTCGACATCAACCGCTGGCTCACCGGCGATCCCGGGGCGCCCGCGCCGCCAGGAGAGCGGAGGCACGGGCGCAATCGCGAATGGCGGCACCTCTTCAACAGCGAGGTGCTGAGCATGCCGGACAAGTGGGAGTACCCCTGGTACGCGGCCTGGGACCTGGCGTTCCACTGCATCCCGCTGGCGCTGGTCGACCCCGATCTCGCGAAGGAGCAGCTCGTCCTCCTGACGCGTGAATGGTACATGCATCCCAACGGACAGCTGCCGGCCTACGAGTGGGCCTTCGGCGACGTGAACCCGCCGGTGCACGCCTGGGCGGCGCTCCGCGTCTATCAGATCGATCGCCGGCGGACCGGCAAGGCCGACCGCAACTTCCTCGAGTCGGTGTTCCTCAAGCTGATGCTCAACTTCACCTGGTGGGTGAACCGCAAGGACGCGGCCGGGAACAACGTCTTCCAGGGCGGCTTCCTGGGGCTCGACAACATCGGCGTCTTCGATCGCTCGAACGCGCTGCCCCAGGGGGGCCTCCTCGAGCAGGCCGACGCGACGAGCTGGATGGGCATGTACTGCCTGAACCTACTCGCCATCGCCCTCGAGCTCGCGACGGACAGCCCGAGCTACCAGGACGTCGCGAACAAGTTCTTCGAGCACTTCCTCCTCATCTCCCACGCCATGGTCGAGCAGCAGGAGGACGGCGTCCGCATGTGGGACGAGGAGGACGGCTTCTTCTACGACATGCTGCACCTGCCCGGGCAGGGCAACGTGCCGATGCGCGTGCGTTCGATGGTGGGGCTCATCCCCATCTTCGCGGTGGAGACGATCGAGGAGGCCGCGCTCGAGCGCTTCCCGGCGTTCGTGAAGCGCGCGCGCTGGTTCATCTCGAACCGCCCCGAGTTCGCGGGGAAGATGGACGCCATCGAGATCGGCACCGGTAAGCGTCGCCTCCTGTCGATCCTCGATCGCGACCGCCTGGCGCGGGTGCTCTCGCGCGTGCTCGACGAGACCGAGTTCCTCTCGCCGCACGGCGTGCGCGCGCTCTCGCGGTCGCACCTCGCCGATCCTTACGAGGTCGAGCTCGCCGGCCTGAAGCACCGCGTCGACTACGAGCCCGGCGAGTCCACGACCGGCCTCTTCGGCGGCAACTCGAACTGGCGCGGGCCGGTGTGGTTCCCGGTCAACTACCTCATGATCGAGGCGCTGCAGAAGTACCACCACTACTACGGCGAGAGCTTCCGCATCGAGTGCCCGACCGGCTCGGGTCGCTACATGAACTTGTGGGAGGTCGCGAGCGAGTTATCGCAGCGGCTCGCCTCGCTCTTCATGCGCGACGAGCACGGGCGCCGCCCCGCCGACGGGGGCGCGACGAACAGCAAGATGCAGACCGACCCGCACTTCAAGGACCTGGTGACGTTCTACGAGTATTTCCACGGGGACAACGGCGCGGGCCTCGGCGCCACCCACCAGACGGGCTGGACCGCGCTCGTCGCCAAGCTCATCTCCCAGAGCCCCAAGTGGGGCGCCGGCCGCGGCCGCTAGAAGCCGGCGCTCTGCATCGCGTCGGCGTTGAGCTTCAGCGCGTTCTCGCGCTGCACGGCCTTCGGAGCGGAAGGCATCGCGCGCGTCTGGGCGCGCGCGCTGGCGACCTTGCCCGCCGCCGCCTCGAGGCGGCGCTTCTCCGCGGGCGCGGTCACGATCTGCGCCTGCGCGGTGAGGGTGCGCTCGGCCTTGGCGAGCTCCTTGTCGGCGTCCACGAAGTTGCCGTCGTTGATGCGCTGCGCGGCCTCGAGCTGGGTCTTGGACGCGTCCATGATGGCGACGATCGCCTTGGTGCGCGAGTTGACCGAGCGCGCGACCGCGCCCTCGTCGTTCGAGAGCTGGGTGCGGGCGACCACCTCCTGCACGCGCTCGAGATCACCCTCGGCGGCATCGCGGAAGCGGAGGCGGACGCTCGCCAGCGAGCGAGAATGGCCCTCGAAGGCCGCCGGATCGGTGATGCGGACGCGCACCAGCGCCTCGCGGTGCTGGCCGGCGTGCAGCGCGCCGAGCGGGATGCGCATCGCGCCGTCGCGCATCTCGGTGCGGAGGCCGTCGGCCCCTAGCAGCTGGACGCCCGGCGCGGGCATGACCTCGACGAACGAGTCGCTGGCGACGGTGGCGTCGAGCAGCGCGAGCTCGTTCTTGAGCACGTTCTGCATGTCGCGCGGCTCGCCGATGTGGAAGAGGCGGCCGTTGGAGCGGACCGACAGCGCGTTGAGCGTGCGCTCGTCGTAGTCGGTGCCGACGCCGAACGAGGTGACCTGGGCGCGATTCCGGAGGCCGCGCTCGGCGACCGCGCCGAGGACGTCGGCGCTCGAGGGACCTACGTTGGCGATGCCGTCCGAGATCATCACCACCCGACGGAGCGCGTGCGAGGCGGGCGCGCCGGCCATCTGCGACTCGGCCAGGTTGAGCCCGGAGAACATGTTGGTGGAGCCAGTCGGGACGAGGCCCGCGATCTGGCGGAGGATCTCCTGCCGCGTGTGCATGTCGAGGCGGGTAGGGGGAACCAGCGAGTGCGCCTCGTCGGAGAAGGAGTCGAGGGCGACGATGTCGCCGTCCTTCATGCTCCGCACCAGCGTGCTGGCGGCCGCGCGAGCGCTCTCGATCTTCGAGCCGGCCATCGAGCCCGAGGTGTCGACGACCAGGATGACCTCCATCGCGGGGCGCGTCTCGGGGCGGGCCTCCGGCACATCGACCCACACGCCGAGGAACGTCTCGCGGGTGCTGCTCGAGAGGAGGTCGCCCTCGGGCGAGGCGCC
>JAYTBL010000806.1:0-7699 GCA_043736975.1 Polyangiaceae bacterium | reverse complement strand
CTTCGCGCTGCTCGCAGCCGCGACGAACTTGGTGCGACTCGCGAAGCTTAGCGCCGAGACCGAGTGACCGGCGAGGGCGCCTCGACCCCGCCATCGCCATCGCCTCGGAGCCCAGCTGGCCTCCGATTCGCGGGTCGCGAATGACGTCCTGCGACGAACGCCCCTCGGCGGTTACCCGACCGGGACCCGGGAGCCGCTCCGGCGGCCGGAGACCGATTACGCACGGGTACGAAAAGGACCAGTCACCTCTAGTTGTCGCCGGGCTTGGCGGCCGCCTGCGCGAGCATCTGCATGGTGGTCGCGCTCGGCGGTGAGGTGGCGAGCGCGGCGTGGGAGAGGCTCTTCGACGACTCCGCCGCGTCCGCCTGCTCGTGCACGAACGCGTTCAGCTCGTCGCTCACGCGGCGCAGGTACTGCTGCTTCACGTGGAAGGGCAGGAACGCGCTCTTGAAGCCGCTCAGGATGACCTGCTTCAGGTCGTCGAAGGTGAAGCCCATCTGCGTGTGACAGAGCCACAGCTCCTTCGAGACGGTGGTGTTGGTCACGAGCCGGTTGTCGGTGTTGACCGTCACGCGCAGGCCGAGATTTTTGTAGAGCTTGATGGGGTGGCTCGCCAGATCGCGGATCGCCCCCGTCTGCACGTTCGACGAGGGGCAGCACTCGAGCGCGATGCGGTGATCGTTGATGTAGTGGAGGAGGTCGCCGTCCTCGCGGAGGCGGCAGCCGTGGCCGATGCGATGCGCGCCGCAGACGTGGATCGCCTGGTGGATCGACTCCGGGCCGTAGGCCTCGCCGGCGTGGATGGTGACGTTGATGTTGTTGTCGCGGACCAGCTGGAAGGCCGCCTTGTGGTGCTTCGCGGGATGGTCGTACTCGGCGCCCGCGAGGTCGAAGCCGACGACGCCGCGATTCTTGTACGCCACCGCGAGCTCCGCCATTTCCAGCGAGCTCGCCGCCGACACGTTGCGGATCCCGCACAGGATGACGTTGGACTCGATGCCGTACTTGTCCTGCGCCGCGCGGAGCCCCTCGAGCACCGCCTCGACGACCATCGTCAGCGCTAGCTCGCGACGGGTGTGGAGCATCGGAGAGTAGCGGACCTCCATGTAGCGGACGTTCTCCTTGGCCGCGTCCTCCGCGAGCTCGTAGGCGGCGCGGGTCAGCGCATCGGCGGTCTGGAGGACGCGCAGCGTGACATCGAAGGCCTTGAGGTACTCGACCAGCGAACCGCAGTTCTCCCCGAGATTCATGGCCTTTCGCAGGCCGTCCTCGTCGCGCGACGGCAGCTCGACCCGCTGCTTGTCCGCGAGCTCGAGGATCGTGGAGAGCCGAAGGGAGCCGTCCAGGTGGACGTGGAGGTCGGTCTTCGGGAGCTTCTCGATGACCTCGAGGGGGATCGCGTGCGGCATGCCTGGCTATATCACAGTGGGCAGGGAAAGCCGATCCGCTCTAACGTCGGACCATGGGCCGCTTGCTCGCGACCGGGTGCTTCCTTGGCGTCGTCGCCACGTTCCTCGCCTCGAGCTGCGCGAGCAAGGGTGATTGCCGCTACAACAGCGATTGCAGCGCCGCGTACTGCAAGGAAGGCAGCTGCACGCGCGACTGCGTCGACGCCGCGCTCGACTGTCCCTCCGGCTTCATCTGCAACGCGGTTGCACAATGCGAGAAGCCCGGGAGCAGCACCGATGGCGGCGCGCTGGACGGCAACGGACCCGGCCCCGACGGCGCGACGGCCGACGGCAGCGTCCTCCCCGACGGCGCGGTCATCCCGCCCGGCACCGCCCGGCTCCTCGATCGTTGCAACGGCGACGGCGACTGCGCCTCCAGAACCTGTCGCCCCTACACGAAGGGCGCGGCCACGCGCTGCACGCGCACGTGCGCGACCGACGCCGACTGCATGACCGGCACGCGCTGCACGACCGTCGGCGCCGAGACCTACTGCGTCGCCAGCGACGTGGGCCGCCCGTGCAGCGGCGCGAACCCCGCCGCCTGCAACTTCGCGTGCCTGACCGCGCAGCAGTACTGCACCGCGAAATGCCAGAGCGGCGCGGACTGCCCGAACGGCTACGCGTGCCAGCCGGTGGGCACGCCGGCGGTGAACGTCTGCGCGAAGGTCGCGGCCGAGTGCGACGCCGCCAACACCGCAGCGTGCATCGCGGCCGCAGCGTGCGACACGTCGGCGAACCTCGTGGTCGCCGCCTGCACCGCCGCTTGCAACACCGTCGCCGACTGTCCGCAGCGCGCCGCGGGGCTCCCCGCCTGGACCTGCGACGGGCTGTGCCGCCGCCCTGGCGACGTCTACGGACCGCTCGCGGGAGGCGAGCGCGCGAGCTACGCGTGCAACGCTGCAAGCACGGTGGTGAGCGTCTGCAACGACGGTCAGCACATCGACTTCGGCGCGTTCTCGATCCCGGCGCCGCCCGCCGTGACCTGCGGCGCGGCGATGACCACCGACGGCATCCCTACCGACTCTTGCGTAGACTCCTGTCGCTACCAGGGCGGCTGCCCGCACACCTACGCGTGCACCGCCGTGGGCTCGGTGGCCGCGAACCGCATCGGGCTCTGCCTCCCCGCGCTCGGCTCCGGCGAGGTCGGTGTACCTTGCACGCAAGACGGCGCCTGCTTCTTCGGCTACTGCAACCGCACCAGCGGCAAGTGCTCGCGGGACTGCACCGCCGACGGCCTGTGCCCCACCGGCGCGACGTGCAGCGCGGGCAGCGCGGGCAGCGCGGGCAGCGTCGAGGGCCTGCCGTTCCGCCGCTGCGAGTGACCCGGGGCCGAGCACGCACCGCGCGCGCTTGCGCATACGGGTCGGGACCCCGCTCTTCGCGTTCGTGGCGTGCGGCGGCGGCACCGGCTCGATCGGAGTTACCGAGGCGGGCGCCGAGGGAAGCCCAGGGAGCAGCACGAGCTTCCAGCAGTGCCGCACCGAGAAGACCGACGCGAACCCGGCGAACGGCCAGTCGTTCGTCCTCGAGCTGCTCGGCGATACCGGCACGTGCGAGTTCGACGACTCGGGGACCGGCTCCCAGGAGCTGTGCAAGGAGCTGTGCGGGCGCTCGTACTGTCAGCGCAGCGGCTCCTCCGTCACCTGCTACTCCCAATGCTTCGTGGACGGGCGGCGCCACGGGCAGCTCGATGATCGCGACGCGCTGCGCGCGCGCGGCGCCCCGGCGGCGCTGGTGCGCTCCTGCAACGCGGCGCGCCGCGACGCCGCAGCTCCGCGCGTTCTTCGGGGAGGTCGCGAAGGACGAGTCACGCCACGCCGCGCTCGCGCATCGCGTCGATGCTCGAGGCGTGGACCGCCGCCGAAGCGCCGCTCGCGCACGCGGCCTGATACGTCACCCCGAGGGTAACCGCTCGGGCATCGCCACCGAGATCGCCTGCACTTCGCTCTTGCACGAGACCGCCCGTAGTCGAGCGTCGTTCTCGATGCGCGCTGCTACGGAACCTTGACGGCCTTCGCGTCGGCGTTCTCGGGGTCGAGCTTGAGCGCCTCTTCGAGGTGCTTCTTGGCCTCGTGGTTGCGCTTGAGCGTGACCAGCTCCTGCGCGAGCAGCGCGTGCGCCGTGGCCTTCTCCGGCGGCTTGCCCGGGCACAGCAGCGAGGTCTCGAGCTCGAAGGCCGCGGTGTCGTGCGCGTTCGTCGCGGAGAGCGCGCGGGCGTAGAGCGTGTGGGTCTGGGCGCCCATCACGTCGACGAAGATCGCGCCCTCGCCGATGCGGCGGGCGTCGTCCCAGCGCTTGGCGGCCACGAGCTTGTCGAGGAGCATGCGCCACACCTTGCGGTCGTGTTGCTCGAGCTGCGCGAGCTTCTCGAGGGCGTCGAGCGCGTCGGCCTCCCGCTTGGCGGCGGTGTGCAGATCGAAGAGGCCCTTGAGCGGCTCGCTCTGGCTGGGGTCGAAGCGGTAGGCGGCCTCGAAGTGGAAGCGCATCGCCGCCTCGTCCTTCTTCTCCTCCGCGAGATCCGCGAGCATCGTGTGGACCACGTACCCGTCGTGCCCGGTGCTGCGCATGATGTCGAGGTGCTTCTTGGCGCCGTCCGGGTCCTTCTCGCCGCGCGCGAGCTGGGCCGACACATAGTGAGCATCGGCGCTCCGGGGATCGATGGCGAGCGCGGCGTCGAGCTCCGCCTTCGCCTCCTTGCCCTTCTTGGCGCGGAAGAGCGCGATCGCGAGCTCGACGTGCGCCTTCGCGTCGGTCGGTGTGCTCGCCACGCTCTTCTTCGCCTCCTCGAGGTCCTTGCCCTTGAGGGTGAAGAGGTACTGGTCCTTGTAGCGGGAGAGGCGCGCGAGCTGCCACGAGCGGTAGCCCGCGTCGTAGTCGGCGGCGGTCACGCCGAATGCGCCCTTGATCACCTCGGGGGTCTTCTTGCCTTGTCCCCAGAGGCGCAGCGCCTCCACCACCTTGGGCATGCCGAACTTCTCGACCGTCCAGATCAGCATCTGGCTCGCGGCGTAGTAGGCGACGGTCACGTCGCTCGCGTCGGTCGCGTGCGTGAACGCGCGGTTCATGTCGACCGCGCCCGGGAGCTTCTTGTCGTTGATCGCCTGGTAAAGCTCGGGGTCGAGCTCGCGCGCCCACTCGGGCCGGCGCGCGATGGTCTCGTACTCGGAGAGCCCTTCGGTGAACCAGCGCGGCACGTGGTTCTTCGAGAGCTGGATGGCGAAGACGTGCCCCAGCTCGTGCCACAGCACGTTGCCGTAGTTGAAGGGCTCGGCCTTGGGGCTGATCGCCGCCACCACGCGCCCGAAGCACACGCCCTGGATACCGATGTTGGGGAGGCCGCTGGTGCGCACGCTGAACGTCTGGCGTGACGCGTACATCTCGACCTGCACCGGTACCTGCGGCACGTAGCCGTAGCGCGCCTTCATCGAGGCGAACGCCTCGCCCAGCATACGCGGCGCGTAGCGCTCCATCACCGGGCGCTCCTCCTTCGCGTAGCGGACCTTGAACACGCCGTCGGCGACGGTCTCGTACTGGTTGGGGATGTCCTGCTCGTACATGTTGAGCGTGTTGAAGACGCGGACGTTGAACTTGTCCTTGGTCCACGCCTTCCTGATGCTCTCCAGCCCTGCGGTCTCGTCGCCGCTTCGCATCTGCGTGAGCCCGAGCTCCGCCCAGGCCTTGCCGTCGTCGGGATCGAGCTTCGTGGCTTCCTTCATCATCGCGACGATGTCGTCGTAGCGGTGCTCCCACTCCGCGTACTCGCCGATGATCCCGTACATCCGCGCGTACTGCGGGTTCTTGGCGAGCACCTCCTTCTTCGTCGCTTCGAAGCCCTTCGGGTCGTCGTCGAGGAAGCGCGAGGCGGCCTTGAGGCTGAGGAGCTCGAGGTCGTTGGGGTTGACGGCGAGGCCCTCCGCCAGCGCCTTCTCCGCGTTCGCGATGTCCATGTCGCGCAGCGAGAGCCCCGCGCGCACCGCGAGCGCGCCGGCGTGCTTCGGGTTGACCGCGAGCGCCTGCTTGATCAGCTTCTCAGCCTCGTCGAAGTCGAGGCTCTGGTCGAGCTTCACCCGCGCCAGCGCGACCAGGATGTCGGCGCGCTTGGGCGCGAGCGCCAGCGCTTCCTTGAGCTCCTCTTCGGCGTGCCCGGAGTCGTACTTGTCGAGGAAGAGCTCGGCGGCCCAGAGCAGCGTCTCGACGCGCTTCTTGTCGGCGCGCTCGCTCTCCTTGAATGCGGTGTTCGCGTCCTTGGGGCTGCGGAGGAGGAACGCAGCGCGGCCCACGTGCGCGTAGCCCTCGGCATCGGCGCCGGTGATGGAGCCGTCGTTGTACTCGTTGATCACCTTGTGCAGCGGATCGTCGGCGCCTTCGCGCTTGCCGGTCTCGATCAGGTACTCGCCGAGGAGGAGGCGCGCGCGCCGCACGTCGCTCCCCTTGCCGGCCTTCACCGAGTCGAGGAGCTTGATGGCGTCCGCGATCTTGCCGGTCGCTTCGAGGACCTGCGCGCGTAGCACCGCGGCCTTCACCTTGTGCGCGGCCGATGCCCCTGCGGCCTGCGCATGCTTGTCGGCGCCTTCGTACTTGCCCTGCTCGAACGCGGCCTGCGCGAGACCAAGCCTGGCGTCGGCCTCTCCAGGGCCCTTCACCTGCGCGAGATCGGTCTCGGCGGTCGCGTAGTCGCTGGCCGCGAGCGCCGCGAGGCCGCTCGCGAGCGGTCCCGAGGCGGCGGCCTTCGGCTGCGCGTCGAGCGTGCCGGCGACGAGAAGGAGCGTGAGCGTGAGGGAGGTGGCGAGGCGTCGCATCGCCATGAAACGTAGCGGAAACGCCGGTCATTGGGTCGTCCGCCGACGCCAAGTACCGCTAGGCTGCGGCGTCGCCATGACGATCCTGTCTCCCCGCCAGCAGGTGTTCGCGTTCCGGACCGCCATGTTCACGCTGGTGGCGGCGGCAGCCGTCACCTTCCTGCCGCTATGGGCGCCCCTCTTGCTCGCGGCGTGGGTGGCGGTGATGACACGCCCGCTGCTCGCGCGCATGCAGAGGTTCACGGGCGGGCGCAACCGCGCGGCAGGCGCGATCGTGCTGGTCATGGTGATGACCTTCCTGGTCCCGGTAGGCATCGCGCTCCTGTCGTTGGTGCGGGGCGCGGCGGAGCTCGGGAAGAGCCTGCTGGCGTCGAACGGCGCGAAGAACGCGCTCATCACCGTGGTCTCGGGCGGCGCGCCCGCGCCGGGCAGCGGACCCCTGGACGTGCTCTCGTCGCCGCAGAAGATCGTGGCGCTGGTGCAGGAGCACGGGGCGCAGGCGGCCTCGATCGCGTCTGGCGTGGCGGGCGCGGCCACCGAGGCGCTGCTCGGTCTCTTCATCTTCCTGTACGCGGTCTACGTCTTCCTCGTCGATGGCCCGGGCTACTACGACTGGTTCGAGAAGCACGCGCCGATCGAGCTCGAGCACACGAGGCGCCTGGTCGCGGCGTTCAACGAGACGGGACGCGGGCTCTTCGTGAGCGTCGGTCTGACGGGCCTCGCGCAGGGCCTGGTGGCGACGGTGACGTACTTCGCGCTGGGCGTGCCGCGCGCGCTGGTGCTGGGTCTGCTCACGTGCGTGGCGTCGCTGATCCCCTCGTTCGGGACGGCGCTGATCTGGGTGCCGATCGCGATCGGGCTGGCGTTGGCGGGCAAGACGGTCTCGGCCATCATCCTGGCGGCGGTGGGCACGGTCGTGATCGGCACGGTCGACAACGTGATGCGCCCGGTGTTCGCGAGGTACGGGAAGCTGCACCTCTCGAACTTCGTGCTGCTCACGTCGATCTTCGGCGGGCTCGCGGTCTTCGGCGCGTGGGGGCTGTTGCTGGGCCCGCTGTTCGCGCGCCTCGCGAAGGAGGCGCTTATCATGGCGCGGATCGATCGCCTGCACGACAAGCGCGCCGAGATCGACGCGGCGGACGCGGCGGACGCGGCGGACGCCGAGTCGCTCTAGTTTATTTACGTCGCGTCGCTCGAGGGCCAGCTCTGGCGGAGCGTGTATTGATACGCCAGTTCATTTATTGATTTATCGATAGGGGCGCCATGAACCCTCGTCTTCCGGGATGCTTGGTGCTTGACGAAGCGCCCGATTCGGCCCAGTTTTTTGGCGGATCAATAATTTTATTGGCCCATTGCTATGACGCCCCTCGGCCCGCAGCGCTCGACAGGAGCCGTCGCCTGATGCGGCGAGGGTTGGCGAGCTCCGGCACGCACGTGGGCTGACGCAGGCGG
>JAYTBL010000805.1:0-3105 GCA_043736975.1 Polyangiaceae bacterium | reverse complement strand
GGCGACGGCCCGATCGCCACCGGCACCCCCAAGCCGCCGCCGAGCACCTCGTCGATCATCTTCTTCTTCGCCGGCGATCCGGTCCGCGGCTTCGCCATGGGCGCGTTCGACGCCAACGGTGACGGCCTCTCCGACGTCGCGTTCTCCTTCAACAGCCAGTTCGAGCCCACCGCGCGCGCCTTCGCGGCCGCCGGCGATCGCGCGCAGCGCGTGAGCGAGCCGAAGATGATCGACGCGTCCGACGCGAAGCTCGCCACCGCCTTCGCCGCCGGCGACTTCAACGGCGACGGCGTCGACGACATGGCCGTGACCACGCCCGTCGGCAGCTCGACGCGCATCTGCATCTGGTACGGCCACCGCGAGCAGCTGCTCACCCCCGGCCCCTGCGTCTCCGCCGCCCCGGGCGACTCCGCGTTCGGCGGCAGCCTCACCGCCGCCGACCTCGAGGGCGACGGCGTCGACGAGCTGCTCGCCACCGCGAAGGCGGGTGACGTCGAGGGCGTCCGCGTCGTCCGGATCGCGAACGACACGGCCACCGCCGCGTCCATCGGCCAGCCCGGCCTCGGCGTACGCCTCACCACCATCTGGCCGGGACGCCCGGGCAAGGCCCGCTGGGCCGCCGTCACCGCCGACGGCAGCCGCGTCGGCATCTACGAGGGCGGCGAGCTGCGGGAGACCCTGAGCCCTCCCCCCGGCAGCGTCGGAGGAGCCTTCGGCCGCGGTCTGCGCTGATCGCCTCCCCAAGCTCGCTCCGCCGGCCGCGTCCGGCGTAGGATGCTGGCTGCAGAATGTTCGAAGACATCGACGATCAGAAGCCGGGAGTAGCGCCCAGAAAGCTGCAGGTCGATCGCGACGCGGACGATCGCACACTGGTCTACGCGATCTGGACGCGCAACGCCGGCGGCGGGATGCCCGCGGCGCTGGCGTGGTCGCTCCTCCACGATCGCTACCCGGAAGACGCGCGCTTCCTCCTGCTGCACACCTACGAGGAGCTCATCGCCGCGCGCGAGGCCTCGTGGACCCCCACCGAGTTCCTCTCCAAGGTGCGGCGCGTCCTCGATGCCTCGGGCGGGCGCCTCAACCCCGAGGTGCGCGATCTGCTCGTCGTCGCCGAGGACGATCTGCACCCGCTCTCCGAGGAGGACGCGGCGCGCCTGGATCGCATCCGCGCGCGCGTGAGCAGCCGCTCCGGCGATCCCGGCGCCGCCCGCAAGCGTCTCCAGCGCCTCGCCTCGGACGTCGTGCGCGAGCTCCACGATCGCACCGCGGGCGGCAAGGCCATCGGGCGGACCTCGGGCACCGTCCCTGCCGCCATCGTCGGCAGCGAGTGGAAGACGCAGCTCGAGGCCGCGAAGGGCGCGCGCACCACCTACTCCGCCACCGCGAAGGTCGCCGCGGGCGACGTGGTCGAGCACCCGAAGTTCGGCGCTGGCGTGGTGCTGGGCATCGAGCCGGGCCGGGCGCACATCCTCTTCGAGAGCGGCGCCCGCAAGCTGGTCGCCGGCTGATCGCGCCGAGCGGTACTAGTCGGTTCGTTCGATGGCGAGCAGGCCTTCGAGGTGCGAGGTGTCGTTCCACGCGTGGAGGCGCATGCGGCCGCGGTCGTCGCGCTCGATGATGGTGAGGCCCGCGTTGCCCACGCCCGCGAGCGCGCGCAACCCCTCGGCGCCGACGCCCAGCAGCTTCGCGACGTAGCTCTTGATGGCGCCGCCGTGCGAGACCACGAGGATCGGGTCGCGCGCTTCGCTGGCGCAGATGCCGACCACCGCGCGCTCGATGCGGTCCGCGAGCTCGGCGTAGGTCTCGCCGCCGCCGCGGCGAAGGTCGAGGCCGCTCGACCACGCCGCCCACTCCTCGGGGTAGAGGTCCTTGATCTCGTCGTGGCTCTTGCCGGACCACCGCCCGACGTCGACCTCGCGGAGGTCGGGCTCCATGCCAGGCTCGACCCCGCACGCGACGCCGACGATCCGTGAGGTCTCGACGGCGCGCTCGAGGTCGCTCGTGAAGATGCAGGTCACGCGGGACTTGTGCATGCGCTCCGCGAGGCGCCGCGCCTGGGCCCGCCCGCGCGGATTGAGGCCCTTGCCGGTCTGGCCCTGGAAGACCGAGCGGGCGTTGTCGTCGGTCTCACCGTGGCGCGCGAAGTAGAGGAGGGTCATGCGGAAGTGCTCGGAATAACGCAATTTTGCGAAAGGCTTGCGGGAACGGGGCTACGCGACTAGTTTTCGCTCCCCCGTCGGACCGCTTTGGTTCCCCGGCTACCGAGAGCATGCCATGGCGCGCGTCACCGTCGAAGATTGCTTGGAGCGTGAAGAGAATCGTTTCGCGCTGGTCATCCTTGCGGCACGGCGTACCCGGGCCCTCATGAAGGGCGCCGCCCCCCTCGTTCACTCGAAGAACAAGGCTGCCGTCACTGCCCTCCGCGAGATCGCGACCGGCAAGGTGCACTTCGACCGCACGAGCAACGAGGTCGTCCAGGAGTGGATCGATCACGTCGCCCGCAGCGGCATCTACTGAGCACGACGCGCCGCGCAGCATGAAGAAGCGGGACCGGGAGCTCGAGGCCGGCGCGACTGCCCACTTCGAGGATCCGGAGTACTACGCGGTCAGCTACGCGGAGCGGAAAGACGACGTCGCGTTCTACGCGCGCGTCGCGAAGAAGCACGACCGCGTGCTCGAGTACGGGATCGGCAACGGTCGCATCGCGCTGCCCATCGCGCGCGGCGGGGCGACCGTGAGGGGGATCGACCAGTCGTCGGCGATGCTCTTCGACCTGCGCGCGCGTCTGGAGCGCCAGCCCGCCGAGCTCCGCCGGCGCATCTCCGCGAAGCGCGGCGACATGCGGCGCGTGAAGCTTGGTCAGCGCTTCCCGCTCGTGATCTGCCCGTTCAACACGGTGCTGCACCTCTACACCCGCGAGGACGTCGAGCAGTGGCTCGCCCGTGTGCGCGAGCACATCGAGCCGCGCGGCGAGCTGGTGATGGACCTGTCGATGCCGATCCTCCAGGATCTCGCGGACGATCCGGGGACGTCGTACTCGATGAAGCCGTTCGTGCATCCCACGGCCGGGCTCGTCGGGTACCGCGAGACCTTCGACTACGACCG
>JAYTBL010000804.1:0-7703 GCA_043736975.1 Polyangiaceae bacterium | reverse complement strand
ATGAGCAAACCGTAGAAGATGAATGGGCTGCTCAGGATGAGCCCGATCGCGGCGGGCGAGCTCGCGACGCCCAGCGCCACGAGGCCGGTGACGCCCAGCCCCAAGGTCATCCAGCGGTAGGTGGTCCAGAGCGCGTCGTTCACGGACGCGCGGGCGCCAACGGTGATCGGCTGTCGAGACGCGTAGTTCATGCTGCAGACAAGGTAAGCGCGCCCACGGCAAGCGCAACGTGACAGAACGCACCGCCCCGGGCGTGCGCCGCGCGCTCCCTGCTATAGCCCCAACCCTACTGGGCTCCGCCCCCCACGACTTCGTCCCGCAATACCCTCTCTTCCGTGCGAAGCACGGTTCGCCGAAGGCCAGTCGGGGAGGCTCGCGAGCGGAGCGAGCGAAGGGAACGAAGTCCCCACCTGAGTAAGAGCTAAATCTCCGAGCACGCTTCGAGAGACGAGAATCGTGCTCGGAGATTTAAATGCCGAGCTCGAGGCGGATCATGGTGCGTCCAGGGCGGCTGAGGCGAACTGGTCGGGGTCGAAGTCATCCCCGCCGTCCGCTTCTTCTTCTTCCTCTTCTTCCATCGCGACGGGTGCCTTCGCGAGAATGGGAAGGCGGCGTTTGCCGACGGGCCCTTCGTCGACGAAGTCGCGGAGGGCTGACATGTCCTTGAGGGCCTCCAGCTTGGCGAGCGCGGTCACCTCGACCTGGCGAATACGCTCGCGGGTCAGGTTCATGATCACGCCGACCTCCTCGAGCGTCGTGCCCCCGCGATCGGCGACGTCGAGCGCGCAGGTCTCGAGCATCTCCCAGATCTCGAGGTCGGGGAAGTTCACCTTGATCGCGCCGGTGCGGGCCGAGACGTCGAGGTAGAGGTGGTGCGCGCAGGAGACGAACGCGCACGGGCGCTCGCTCTGCGCGCAGTCCTCGCGCACCGTCGGACGCACGCTGCCCTCGACGTCGGGATAGAGCAGGCGCCCCATCTCGAGCTCGCGCTTGGTCATGCGCTTCACGCTGATGGTGCGGGCGCGCACGTCGCGCTTGCGGCGCGAGCGGCGCTGCTCGCGGGTCGGCGGCGGCGTCTCTTCGATCGGCTCTCCAACGATTGCGGTCTTCGCGTCCATGGCGTCCATGTCCTGTCCCCCAGAGCTGCGAGCGGAATTGCGACCGGCGCCGCGCTGCAAAGGACCGGGGTCCCACAGTGCGCCAGCTCTGCCCCGTCCTCGTATGCGCCTGCCCGCGAGGGCAAGACGGCTCAGGCGGCCTGGCGCCTCACATCGGAGGACCGATGGAGATCGCCGGCCAGCGTCCTACGGGAGGCACTCTATTCCGACCAAAAGATCTCGGTCAACGCCATGGTCGAGTTTTCTTTTGCCGCGCTCCATAATGGGACTGTGTTCGCACGGTTAGATCGCGGCCGTGACATTCAATGTCAGGGGTAGGAGTCGAAGATCGACACGCCATCCACCTGGATCGCGGAGCCGGAGGAATCCTGTCGCGCTCGGTGCGCACGATCGCGAATCTACAGTTCGCGCGTCATGAACACGCTGAACGGATCCTCGACGTAGCCGTCGAACGGGCCGCAGCGCTCGAAGCCCGCGCTCTCGTAGAGGCGGAGCGCGGGGGTGAAGGCCTCGGCCGAGCCCGTCTCCAGCCACAGGCTCGTCATCCCGCGCGCCCGCGCCTCGGCCACCAGATGGTCCAGGATCGCGCGGCCCAATTCCTTGCCCCGGAATGCATCGGCGACGCGCATCGACTTCAGCTCGCCGCGCGCGGCGTCGAGCTCCTTGAGCGCGCCACAACCCGCGAGCTCCTCGCCGACCCACGCCGACCACAAGGTGACGCCGGGCGCTCGGAGCTTCTCGATGCCGAACGCGTGCACGCTCTCCGGCGGCGAGCTCTCGTGCATGCCCGCCAGGTGCAGCGCGATGAGCGCGCGCGTGGCCGCGCCCGTGAGGTCGTCGACCCGAAACTCCGGTTTGTCTCCCACGCGGGCATCATGCACCAAACAAGCGGGCCCATGTGCCTTGCATCCTCGGACCCCCACGCCGTACTAGCGCACGCAGCGGAAGCCGACGTCGGTGAGGCGCGCCTCGGGGCTCGCCTTCGCTCGCGCCGTAGTGCGCACCGCCGTCGGCGCGTCCGTCATCCACGATCCCCCGCGCACCACGCGCGCCGACGACCCGCACGCGCTCTGGCCGTAGGCGCAGAAGGGCGCGTCCACCCACTCGGCGACGTTGCCGGACATGTCGAAGAGGCCGAAGGGGCTCACGCCGTCGGGGAAGGCGCCCACGGGAGAGGTCGTCTCCCAGTGATCATCGCCGCCCAGCCGCGGGGCGATGGTGTCGGCGGCGCGACGCGCGGCGCGGGCGCAGCCTTGGTCGCACGCGTTCAGGCGCCTCGGTGACGGGCCCTCGTGCCCCCACGGGTAGGCGCGGCCGTCCGTGCCGCGCGCCGCGTACTCCCACTGCTCCTCGGTGGGCAGCCGCTTGCCGGCCCAGCGGCAGTAGGCGGACGCGTCGTCGAAGGAGACGCAGTTCATCGGATGGTCCGACCGATCCTTCCGCGGCTCGTTGCAGAAGACGCTCCACGTCTCGCGCTCCGCCTTCGAGATCCCCGACCACTCCGGCTGCGCATGGCCCGCGGGGCAGCCCTTGCGCTCCACGCAGTCACGGTACTCGGAGACCGTGACCTCGGCGGCATCCATGCAGAATGCAACCACCGTGGCGGGGTGCGCGGGCTGCTCCTCGGGGGGGCCGGCGTCGCTGCCGATCGAGGTGTCGCCGGAGGCGACGCGCACCATGCCCTTCGCGCACGGCGGCGCCGCGATCGCCGCGTCGGGCGGCGCCGGGCCGTCGGCCTTGATGCGGGCACCGAGCAGCGACGCGGCGCCGGCGGTGATGAGGACCACCAGGGCGACGCCGCCTATCGCCAGGAGCCGCGGAGATGGGCCCACCGTGGGGACGGTGCTGCCGATGGCGACGTCGTTACGATCCGGATCGTCGCCGGGGGCGCGCGCGTCGGCGGCGCGCGCGTCGGGGGCGACGAGCTGCTGGGTCGGGGCGCGGGAGTCGGGGGCGGCATCACCGGTCGTGACCTTCACCTGGCCGTCGGGCGGCGGCGGCGCGGCGGCGGGCAGGCGGCCGGTGCGCGACAGCTCCGGCGGAAGACCGAGCTGCTCGCAGAGCGCGAGGTAGGCCTCGATGGCGTTCGGGTAGCGATCGCCGCGCTCGCGCGCGACCGCGCGCCCGAACCACGCGTCGAAGCCGGGCGGAATGGCCGCGGCGACGCCCAGCGCGGCCGCGCGCTCGCTCGCGATGGGCAGATCATCGAGCACGAGCTCGCGCAGGAACGACGGGAGCGCCATCTCGGTCGCGTCGGCCGAGAGCCAGAACGATCGCGCGGTGAGCATCGTGAACGCGACCAGGCCGAGCGCCCAGACGTCGGTCGCGCCGCTGATCCCGGTGTGGCGCTCCGTCTGCTCCGGCGCCATCCACAGCGGCGAGCCGAGCGCGCCGGTGTTGCTCCCCTGCGCGGCCGCGATGACCTTGGCGATGCCGAAATCGAGGACCTTGACCGTGTAGCTCTCCTGGGTGCGCCGCGTCTCGGCGAGGAACACGTTCTCCGGCTTGAGGTCGCGATGGACGATCCCCGCGGCGTGCGCCGCGCCCAGCGCATGGCAGATCTGCGCGAGGATGCCCGCCATCTCGACCGGCGCGAACGCGCCGCGCCGCTTCACCGCGTGCGCGAGGTCCTCGCCCTCGAGGAGCTCCATCGCCAGCCACGGCACGCCCGACTGCGCATCGACGCCCGCGCCCACCACCTCCACCACGTGCTCGCTCCGGATGCGCGCGCCGACGCGCGCCTCGAGCGCGAACTTGTCACGGAGCTCCGGGCTGCCGACCAGCCCGGGGTGCATCAGCTTCAGCGCGCGCTCGCGGCCGGTGGACAGCTGCTCGGCGACGTACACGGCGCCCATCCCGCCCGCAGCGAGGCGCCGGACGATGCGGTACTCGCTGGCGAAGACCGTTCCCGCCGCTAGGTCCGCGATCCCGATCATGACGCGATGCTACGACGCTTGCCGCGTTGGAGTGAGCGTTGCGGAAACGCTGACCCCCCGAGAGGGGCCGCGTACGCTCACTTGGCCTTTGGCTTCTTCTTCGCGCCCTTCGCGCCGGCCGCCTTGTCGGCCGGCTTGCCCTTGCCCGCGTCCGCGGACGCGTCGGCCTGCGCGACCGCCGCCGCCGGCGCCTCGGTGCCGAGCACCGCGACGCCCTCCGTGAGGCCGCCGAACTGATCGAGGACCGAGCCGGCCTTGGCCGAGACGCGACCGTCGGGGCCGCGCCGACCGCCGCTGCCTGGCGCGCCCTGCGCGCCCGCCGCGCCGTCGGGACCGCGCTTGCCGCCCTGACCGGTGCCCGAGCCGCCGCTGCCGCCCTGGCCACCGGAGCCCGCCGAGCCCGGCGCGCCCGCTTCGCCGCCAGCGGCCTCGAGCGTGATGATCTTGGCGAGGTCGGGGTAGCGGCTATCGACAACGAGGTCGATCGACCCGCCCGCGCCGCCGTTCGCGCCCATGCCGCCGCTGCCGCCGTTCGCTCCCTGGCCGCCCGCGCCGCCCATGTACGGTGCTGAACCGCCCGAGCCGCCGCGGCCGCCCGAGCCGCCGTGCCCTCCCGAGCCGCCGCTGCCGCCGGGCGCGCGCAGCGAGAAGGGCTGCCCGTCGGGGACGAGCACGAAGTCCTCGTAGTCGCCGCTGATGCGGACCGCGACGAGTTTGTCGTAGAACGGCGTCTTCACCATCGTCGCGTACGCGGTGAGGTGCGGTCCGGGCTGGCCGTCGCTACCGTTGGCGCCCTGGCCGCCGGGCGAGCCGCTGCCGCCCTGCCCGCCCTCCGAGCCGGCCTTGCCCGACTCGCCGCTCGGGCCGCCGTGGCCCTGCTGCCCGCTGACGCCGGACTTTCCCGCCTGCTTGATGCAGCTGTAGTCCGGCTTGTAGGTGGTGCTGAACGAGAACTTGTCGGGGCGCTGGCGGAAGACGCTCTTGATCTCGAACTCCTTCGACGCCGTCGCGAGGAGGTTGGGGTTCGGCGCGAACCAGCCGTCCTCGTCGAAGCTGCCCTGCTCGCTGTGAAACGCGAAGTCGGCGAACTCCATCTTGTCGTTCTTGTTGGCGCCCTGCTTGCCCTGCCAGGTCTCGATGTCCTTGGCGGCCTTGTCGCCCTCGAGCGTGACCTTCGCGAACACCGCCATCTGCACGGGCTCGCGCGGGCAGATGGTCTTCTGCTGCCGCCGCAGGTCGACGCTCATGGAGGCGACCTGCGCCTTCTTGAGATCGACGGTGTCGTTGCCCGCCATCCGGCGGAAGAACCCGCAACCGCTGGTGGTCGCCAGCACGAGCGCGAGACCGGTGGTGACGAGGACGGAATTGCGAGAGGAAAGAACGGCCATCGGATTCTCCACGGGCAGCTGTAAGTCGAGGCTGCCTGCGGTGTTACGCGGTGGGACGGATTTGCTTCCCCCGGCGCGAGTCAGCCCTTCTTGGCGAACTTCCCGGGCTCCGCCTCGAACTTCTTCTTGCAGCCGCCGCAGCAGAAATAATAGGTCTTCCCGTCGTGCTCGGTCTTGAGGGAGGTCGCCTCGACGACGAACTCCTCACCCGACACCGGGCACTTCGTGGTGTCGCCGATCTTGGCGTCGCCCGGCGCCTTCACGACGACTGCCGACGCTGCGGGAGCGGGCGCCGCCGCAGGCGTGGCAGGCGTGGCAGGCGTGGCAGGCGCGGACGGCGGGGCGCTGCCGCACGCGGCGGTGGAGAGGACGAGCACGGCGAGCGCGAGGAGGTTGCGGCGTTTCATGGGAGGGTTCTCTCGCAGGATCGGCGCCGCGTCCAGCGCTGAGGAACGTCGATTGCGTGGCTGCGGTCGGCCTGTCACGCTCGATGGATGCAGGCTCTGCTCATGCTTACGACCGCCTCCCTCCTCGCGCTGGGCACTGGCTGCTCGACGTGGAACGCGACGTACCATCCGCGCAGCGAGGCGCCCGCGAGCGCCGCGACCGCGACCGACACCCCCGCCGACGACGCGACGGCGCCCGAGCGCCTCACGCTCAGCGCCGGCGGCTTCACCTTCCGTGACGTGCGCCTCGAGGGCTCGCGCGTGTGGGGCTCGATGTACGAGGTGGCGCACTTCGACGACGGGTACCGCGGCAGCTCCCCCTCCGGCTTCCTCCACCTCTCGGAGAAGGTGCCGGGCGAGGTCTCGGGCGTGACCGGTAACGGCGCGCTCACGAACCTCGCCTACGAGACCGACGCCACCACCGGCGAGCTCCACGCGAGCGGGCGCTGGGCATCGAAGCAGGTCGCCATCGTCACCACGCGCGACACCATCACCGTGACGCGGCGCTTCTGCACCGACACCTTCAAGCGCGTCGAGAACACCGACGCCTTCGTGGGCCGCCCCACGTGCTGGCAGGCCGGCCCCTTCGGCGCGACGCTCCGCGTCCCCGACGCGTTCTTCGCGCGGCCCGCGGGCGAGCAGGTCGTGTTCCTGACCATGTTCCTCGCGTGACTTCTAGAAACGTGGCTCACTCCGCGTAGGAGCGGGCTTCGATCATGTTGCCGTCGGGGTCCTGGAAGTAGAACCAGTGCGTCGACCAGCCGCGCGCACCGAACGAGCGCTCGCCCACCCGATGGGTCACCACGCCGGCGCTCGCGAGGCGCGTCGCCAGGGCGTCCATCTCCTCCTCATCCATCGCCAGGCAAAGGTGATTGAGGGGCTGACCTGCTGCGGTCGGCTTCTTCTCGCCGGTGAAGGTGCGCGCCTTCTCGGCGCCGGCCGCCGGCACGAGATCGAGGATGGATCCGGCGGCGACCCGGACCGAGGGAAACGGCGCCGTCCCGGCCGCGAACTCCGCCGCCCGCACCCCCGCGAGGCCCACGACATCCGTGTAGAACGCAAGTGACCGCGCAGCGTCCGCGACCCAGAGCACCACATGATCGAGCTCGATTGCCATTCGTCGATCCCGCCGTCACGCCGGGTAGTCGGTGTAGCCCGTGGGGCCCGGCGTGTAGAACGTCGTCATGTCCACCTCGGTCAGCTTGGCGTCGGTCTTCAGCTTCGCGGGGAGCGTCGGGTTCGCGAGGAACGCGCGGCCGAACGCCACGACGTCGCCCCTCTTCTCCTCGAGCGCCTTCTCGGCGGCGTCCGCGGTGGTGTAGCCGCCCGAGAGGATGACCGCGCCCGTGAACACCTTGCGGATCTGCGCGTACAGCTCGGGCTTGGGCGACGGCGCGCCCATCGACGTGTGGTCGACGAAACGGATGTACGCGATCTTTCGCGCTGCGAGCGCCGTCGCCAGCGCGACGTACACGGCGTCGGTGTCGGGATCCGACGCCGATCCGTTGAACACTCCGTAGGGCGAGATCCGGATCCCGGTCTGCGACGCGCCGATCGCGGCGATCACCGCATCGACCGCGGCGAGCGCGAAGCGGATGCGGTTGTCCACCGAGCCTCCGTACGCGTCGGTGCGCGTGTTCGACGCCACGTTGAGAAACTGCTCGATGAGGTAGCCGTTCGCCCCGCGGAGCTCGACGCCGTCGAAGCCCGCCAGCTTCGCCTTCGCTGCCGAGTCACCGTGCTCGCGGACCGCGGCCTCGATGTCGGCGGCCGTCATCTCCTCGGGCGGCAGGAGCTTCTGCCGGCCTTCGGCGT
>JAYTBL010000803.1:0-7708 GCA_043736975.1 Polyangiaceae bacterium | reverse complement strand
GGGCACGTCATCCATCACGTGCTCAGCGAGTCAGAGCTCTCGTCGTTCGCGGGCACGAGCGTGGCGCGCGACTTCGTCGAGTCGCCCTCGCAGATGCTGGAGGAGTGGGCCTGGGCGAAGGA
Organism: Polyangiaceae bacterium; assembly: GCA_043736975.1. Classification (GTDB taxonomy): domain Bacteria; phylum Myxococcota_A; class Polyangia; order Polyangiales; family Polyangiaceae; genus Labilithrix. The sequence continues at coordinate 7,586 of JAYTBL010000803.1, read as the reverse complement.
GACGCTCGATCTGTTCGCCGTTCACCACGAGACCGGCAAGCCCCTGCCCCCCGCGCTCCACGCTGCCCTGCTCCGCTCGCGCGGCTTCGGGCGCGCGCTCTCCACGCAGCGCCAGCTCTTCCTGGCGGCCCTCGATCAGACCTACCACACCCAAAAGCCTCCGCTCGATACCACGAAGATCCTGCAGGAGACGAACGACGCCTACACGCCGTTCAAGTACGTCGAGGGCACGCACTTCCAGGCGAGCTTCGGGCACCTCATCGGGTACGACGCGGGGTACTACGGCTACCAATGGGCGCTCTCGATCGCCCAGGATCTCTTCACCCGCTTCAAGAAGGAAGGCCTGCTCAACGCCAGGACCGCCGCTGACTACCGCGCCGCGATCCTCTCGCAGGGAGGCAGCGAGGACGAGACGAAGATGGTCACGAAGTTCCTCGGGCGTCCGCCGAGCGAAGCGGCCTACAAGGCGTTCCTCCTCGAGTGAGCGCGTTCGCGGTCCAGAGCATCCGCGCCACGCGGCTCGACGTACCGATGCGCAAGGCGTTCGGCATCGCGGGCGGCGCGCAGGAGGTGGCGCGCAACGTCCTGGTCGAGGTCACGCTGGGCAGCGGGGTACGCGGGTGGGGCGAGGCGGCACCGCTGCCGCCGTTCAACGGCGAGACGCAGGCGGACGCTCTGTCGGCGGTCGAGCGCGCGACGCCAGCGCTCCTCGGCGCCGACGTCCGCGCGTGGCGCGCGCTGGCGGAGCGGATCCAGGAGGCCACCGCCGCGTCGGCCTCGGCGGCCTGCGCGCTCGAGACCGCCGCGATCGACGCGCTGGCGCGCTCGCGCGAAACCTCGCTGCGCGTCTTCTTCGGCGGCGGCGGCGGCGGCGACGAGACGGTCGAGACCGACATCACCATCACCACCGGCACCGTCGAGGAGGCCGCGCGCGAGGCACGCGAGCACGCGGCCTTCGCCACCCTGAAGATCAAGGTGGGCGGCAAGGCCGAGCACGACGTCGACCTCGACGTGGGCCGCGTCCTCGCGGTGCACGCGGCCCGTCCCGACGCGCGGCTACTCCTGGACGCGAACGGCGGCCTCTCCGTGCGCGACGCGCTCTACCTGGCGAGCGCGCTCGCGCAGCGCGGCGTGCGCCCGGCGCTCTTCGAGCAGCCGGTTGCCCCCGGCAGCTGGGAGGCGCTGGCCGAGGTGCGGCGCGTCTCGGGGCTCCCCATCGCGATCGACGAGTCGGTGACGCGCCCCGAGGACGTCATCGCCGCGCACCGCGCGGGCGCGGTGGACGGCGCGAACGTGAAGATCATGAAGTCGGGGATCGCGCGGGCGCTCGACATCGTGGCGGCGACGCGCGCGTGCGGGCTGCTCCCGATGATCGGTGGCATGGTGGAGACGCGCCTGGCGATGGGCACCTCGGCGTGCCTCGCGGCGGGCCTGGGCGGCTTCGCGTTCATCGACCTCGACACGCCGCTCTTCCTGGCCGCCGACCCGTTCACGGGAGGCTGCACCTACGCGGGCAGCACGCTGGATCTGAGGCCCATCCGCGAGGGCCACGGCTGCACCCCCAAGGCGTGAGGACGCGCCGCTACTTCTCCTTCGCGAAGAACAGGTTCAGCACCTTGTTGCCGAACGACTCGAGCGCTTCGGTGGCCATCGTGTCGTAGACCTTCTCCTCCGCCGGGCCCGGCGCGAGGTCCTCGTCCTTGAGGAGGCCGATGGCGGGCTGCTTGACGGTGTCCGCCTTCAGCTTGATGGGCTTCGTATCGGCCGGCAGCACGAACGACGCCTCGAACGGGAAGAGGACGCCGACGTAGCTACCGCGCGGCTTGGTGCTCACCGCGGTGTTGCCCGACCACTCCGCGGAGTAGGTGATGAAGAGCGTCGGGACCTTCACCTCGGGGAGCGTCTCGGCGTCAGGCGAGACCTGCGCGCCGATTCCCACGTCGAACAGCTCCGGGCTGAGGCCGGCATCGAAGCGCGTCGCCAGCAGCTTGCCGAGGACGCCCTCGCGCCGCGTGCTGCGCTTCTCGTCGAACTGACGCGAGGGATACGACACCTCGCCCATGAACGATGGCGTCTTCGCGACGAACGCGTCGGCGCGGCTGATCGACTCGCTCTTCTTGCGGCGGAAGCGGATCTCCACCTTCGGGCCGTGCTTCTCGGCGTACGCGAAGAGGCGCTCCACGAAGGGCACGACGTTCTTGTCCTTGGCCGGGGTGGGCGTGTGCTTCTTGTAGGCATCGAGCTCGCGCACGTAGACCGCGTGGATGGCTTCCTTGAGCTCGGCGTCGACGCCGTGATCGGGGTACTTCTTCGAGAAGTCGTCGAGCCCGGCGAGCGTCGACGCCGCCTTGGCCTTCTCGAGCTCGGACAGCATCGCGGCGCGGATCGAGACGCCGACCTCGGCCCCGATCTTCGAGGCGGGGTGGTCGGCCTTGTACTTGAGTAGCGCCTCGACGGTGCCGGCGCGCTCGGCGTCCCGCAGCTCGGCGCGCGGCAGCAGGGTGTTCGAGACCTCGTCCTTGAACTTTTGCCCGTGCGCGAGGTAGGCGCGGTACGACTCGGTGTCGTTGACCTGGGTGGCGCGGGCGTACATCGTCTTGTCGCTGCCGCTGTTGCGCGAGGCCCAGAGCGTGGGCGCGATGATGCCGGCCACCACGAGCGCCGCCGCCCAGCCGAGCTTCTTCCACGGCGGCAGGCGCATCTCGTGGGGTTCGCGCGGGCCCACCGGGCTCGAGAAGCGGGGATTGTGCAGCGGATCGACGGCGACGAGCTCCTTCGGCTCCTCGGTGGCCCGGGCGTGCATCGCGCGATCACGCGCCGACTGCACCTCGGCCACGATCCCTGCGGCCTGCGCCGGGTCGGTGCAGGGGAACAGGAAGCTGACGCCGCCGGAGAACGCGACGCGGACCGAGCCGCCCTGGATGTCGACGTTCGCGAGATCCTGCGTCGAGTAGACCTTGAACTGATCGCTCCGGGCGTCGATGAGGCACGCCGGGAAGAGATAGACGCCCGCGCGGTAAGGCAGCGCGCGCTCGCGCACGCCCCGCCCGAACGCCTGCACCAGGCCGAACGCGACGCCGAAGATCAGGAGCCCGTAGAGGATCAGCGCCTTCCACGAGTGGAGCGACAGCGAGCTGTCGAGCGAACCGTAACCGATGCGCGTGACGATGACCGTGACGATGAAGCACGTGACCGTGAGCCCGAGCCACGCGAGCTTGGCCGGCGTTCCGCCGCTGGACGCAAGGAGAGCAGCGGGCGGAAAGCCGCTCATCACCGAACCGACGAACCGGTCCTGAATCGCGCGTGGGAGCTTGTAGAAGTCGACAGCCTTCATCAGCAGCGCGGGATGGGCCCGCCCGCCGGGAGCGTATCAGGCACTCTCGAAGCGTACGAGGTTACGTGCAAGTGCCGCCAAGCCCACGAGGTCCTCGACGGCGCCACCGAGGTGTGGAGTGGCGATCGCGGCGCCCGACTCGGTCTCCATCCGCAAGCGGGCCAGCAGATCGCGATCGCGCTGCGCGCGCCAGCGCTCGGCGTCGGCGAGCTGCGTCAACTTGCGGACTCCGCTGCGTTCCGCCTCGGTGCTATCCGGGCCGACCGGCAAGGTCTCGGGGCCCAGGAAGCCACGCGTATAGGCCCAGCTGCGGTTCAGGACGTAGCCCGCGAACGGCAGCCCGAGCTCCTTGATCTTGGCCTGGAAGAACGAGGCCTCGCTGAGCGCGGCGGGCTCCGGGCTCGTGACGAGGAGGAACGCCGCGTCGTCCGAGGAGAGCAGCTTGCGCACCGCCTCGGCGTGGCTTCGCATGCCGCCGAACATGCCGGAGAAAGCGCCGAGGAAGCTCTGCAGGTCCTTATAGAAGCCCTCCCCGAAGGCCCGCGTGAAGACGCGCTCGATCAGGTTCGAGGCGGCGGCCATGATCGCCCCCTTCTTGGGGAGGAAGACGCCGATCACGCGCTCGTCGAGGAACATGGAGAGCTTGCGCGGCGCCTCGAGGAACTCGAGAGCGTTGCGCGACGGCGGCGTATCGAGGACCACGAGGTCGTATCTGCCCTCGGTGGACAGCGTGTAGAGCGCCTCGGCCGCGGTGTACTCCTGCATGCCGGCGACGATCTTCGAGAGGTGCTGGTAGAGCCGGTTGTCGAGGATCTCCTGGACGCGATCCTCGTCGGTCGCGAGGCGCCGCACCATCTGCTCGAACACCACCTCGGGGCTGAGCATCCATGCGTGCAGCTCGCCTTGCGGAGGGACCCCGAGCTCATCGAGCTTGGCGCGCGGCACGGGCGAAGGGACACGCGCCGCCTCGGGAATGCCCATCGCCTCCGCGAGCCGACGGGCGGGATCGATGGTGAGGACGAGCACCTTCCGCCCCTGGATTGCGCTCGCAACGCCGATCGCCGCCGCGGTGGTGGTCTTGCCGACACCCCCGGCGCCGCAGCAGACGATCACCTTCTTCTCGCGGACGAGCTGGTCCACGAAGGTGACGGTGTCCTGGAGGCCGGGCACGACGTCGGGCGGGCGCGAAGAGGAGGAGCTCACGCTGCGCCCTCCACCGCCATGAGCGAGGCCATCTCCTCGGCGAGGCGTGGTCCGTCCAGCCAGACGTCCTGCAGCGCGACGATCGGGACCTTCACCTCGCGCTGGAGGCGGGCCATCGAGACCCGGGCGCGGTCGATGCGCTCCATGGTGCGCTCCCCGAGGGTCGGCGGCCTCCCGTTGAGCAGCGCGCGCACCGCCTCGCGCTCCGCGTCGCTGAACGGATCGAACGGGACACGATTCACGAAGACGTGGGCGAGCGGGATGTCGTGCAGCTGGATGCCCTTGCAGAGCTCGAGCGCCTCGCTCACCGGGAGCGTCTCGGGGAGGGTGACGACGACGGCGCCCGTGCGCCCGGTGTCGGTCAGCAGGTCGAGCCCCTCGCGCACCGCCGCGGCGATGGGTCCGGTGGGGATGACCCGCAGCAGCGACGCGGGGATCTGCGCGAGCGCCAGAGCGTGCCCGGTGGCGGGGAGGTCCACGATGATCATCTCGTGCTCGTCGCTACCGTCGCGCTGCTTGGCGCGCACGAGATCGAGGAGCCTGTAGAGCACACCCATCTCGGGAAACGTCGGCGCGGCCGCCAGAAAACGGCGGATAGCGGCGGAGCGCATCGCCGCGTCGGCGAGGATCTTCATGGGCAGCACGTCGCGCAGGAAGCGGGTGTGGCCGAGCTGGGGCGCGAGCAGGACCGCCTTGAGGTTCGGGCCGACGGTGACCGGCTCGATGCCGATGGTCTCGATGCCGAGCGCATCCGCCAGGGCTGAGCTCGCGTTGGGGTCGCCGACCATCTCGGCGCAGAGCACGCGCTTCCCCTGGCCCGCGGCGTAGCGCGCGAGCGAAGCGGTGAGGGTCGTCTTTCCGACGCCCCCCTTGCCCGTGACCAGCACGGCGCGCAGCGGAAGCAGGCTCTTCAAGCGAATCCATCCGTATCACAGCCTGCTACGCTCCTCTGCCCCGTTCGCTCAGTGCTACGCTTGGGCCCATGCCGAAGGACGAGGAGGATCTCGAGGTACGCTGCCCGGAATGCGGGGCTTCCGTTCGGGTGTCGGTCGAGAAGGCCGAGCGGGACAACAAGGCGAAGTGCCCCAACGGTCACGAGATACCGCTCGCGAAGGCGCTGGGCTGAGGAGGTGACGGCGGGACGGATGAACCGGCGCACGGTCGCGCTCGCGGCGGTGTTCGGGGGGCTGGCGGTGGCCCATGCGGGCTGCGGGTCCGACGACAAGCAGCTGTTCGTCCGCCCGTTCGACGCCGGGACGGACGGCGACGCGACCGACGAGAAGCTCCCCGACGTCGATCCCACGATCGGTGGCCCGTGCACCGACGACCAGCAGTGCGACGACAAGGTCCCCTGCACGTTCGATCGCTGCGATCAGGCGATCACCCGCTGCCGTAACGTCCCCGACGACACGCAGTGCGATGACCAGACGTACTGCAACGGCCGCGAGGTCTGCGTGCTCCGCCAGGGCTGCACGGCGGGGCCGGTCGTCACCTGCCAGGACGGCAGCGTCTGCACGATCGATCGCTGCAACGAGTCCACCAAGTCCTGCGAGCGCAAGCCGCGCGATCTCGACGGGGACGGCGACCCCGACGACCACTGCGTGGGCAAGGCCGACTGCGACGACCTCGATCCGAACATCAGCAGCACGCGCAGCGAGGTGTGCGGCAACTTCGTCGACGACAACTGCGATGGCCGGGTCGACGAGCCTGGCTGCGTGCAGCCCGCGAACGACGTCTGCGCCACCGCGCTCTCGGTGACCGCCCCCGGCACCTACCTCCTCTCCACGGTCGCGACGCGCAAGGATTACTCGACCACCTGCTCGGTGACCACTCCCTCCTCCGCGAAGGACGTGGTGGTGAGGGTCGTCGTCCCGGGCGTCGCCGGGGACCCGCCGCAGGACATCGAGGTCTGGGCCAATGCCCAGGCCTCCACCAACGAGGTCGCGATCGCGCTCCAGGCGACGTGCGGCCAGGTCGCCTCCGAGGTGGGCTGCGGACACGTCGCCGGCTCGTCTTCGGCACGCGCCATCGTGCGCAGCGCCGCGGCGGGCTCCACCGTTGCCGTGGTCGTCACCTCGCAGCTCGAGGGCGCGGTCGACCTGAAGGTCGACATCCGCGGCGGGACCACGGCGCCGCTCAACGAGACGTGCGCCGCGCCGGAGAGCGTGCCGCTCGAGACGCCGATCACGGTGAGCCTCATCGACGCCGCGAAGGACGTCCCGACCGACTGCGACGCGTCGAAGACCGGCGAGCTGACCTATTCGTTCACGCTCGCTGCCCCGCAGGATGTCCGCATCTTCGCCTCCACGCTCGTGGGGAGCGGGGCGCCGGTGGTCTCGCTCCGCGATGCGAGCTGCGCGAGCGAGCTGCGCTGCCGCGTAGGATCCACTGCGCCGGTCTTCGCGCGCAGCCTCGCCGCGGGCACGCACGTGTTCACGGTGTCGGCCACGCGCCAGATCGACGCGAGCGTGCTCGTGCGGACCTATCCGCCCACCGCTGCGCCGGCGAACCAGACCTGCGCGACCGCGCCGCCCATCGCCACCAACACGACGGTGACGGTCGACCTCTCCGCGCAGGAGGACGCGATCAAGAACGGGTGCCTGCCCGGCGGCTCGGCCGCGGCCTACGACCTCACCCTCACGCAGCCGAGCGACGTGCTGGTGGTCGGCCGCTTCGCGCAGAACGAGCTGGGCGGCGTCTCGCTGAACGGGGTCGGCTGCACGACCGCGGACGTCCTCCAGTGCGCGAAGGGGGCGACGCCGCAGCGCGTCTCCCGGCGGAACCTCCCGGCGGGGAGCTACCGGGTGGTCGTCGCCGACGAGCTCGGTCAGAACGCCCAGGTCTCGGTGCTCGTCCGCCCCGCCGTCCCGCCCACCAGCGTCGGTGCGTCGGACGGCTGCGCCTCACCGTTCGCCATCCCGGCGGGGGGCGGATTCTTCACCGGCAACACCACCAGCAGCACCGCCGACTTCAACGCGAGCTGCGATGCCCCCGGTCAGCCCATCGGCGGCGCGCGCGACCAGCTGCTCAAGCTCGAGCTCACGCAGCC
>JAYTBL010000802.1:0-7714 GCA_043736975.1 Polyangiaceae bacterium | reverse complement strand
CCACGAAGGTGCCCGAGGCCGTCGTGGCCGCTCCCGTCGCGGCGCCCGAGTCCGTGCAGGCGCCGAAGGTCGACGTCCCCGCGAAGGTCGAGGAGCCGGCGGCGGCCGTGCCGGCGAAGGTCGAGGACACGAAGCCTGCGCCCGGTGACAAGACGGCACTCCAGGAGAAGACCGACGCGCGCCGCAACCTCGAACGCGGCAAGCTCGCCGAGGCCATCGAGGCCGGTGAGCGGTCCGTGGCGCTCGATCCGCAGGACGGCGAAGCTTGGCTGCTCCTCGGCGCGGCGTACCAGGAGAAGGGCAAGAGCGCGGAGGCGCGTCGTTGCTACAAGGCGTGCCTCAGCGAAGGCAAGCGCGGGCCGCTCGGCGAGTGCCGCGCGATGCTGCGCTGAACCGCGATTTCATGAGCGCATCGCGCGGCATTCGGATTTCACGCGCCGCGTCGATTGACTCTGCCGGGACCGACGGCTAGACGCAGCCGCATCGAACCCTCGTTTTTCTCGGGTCAACCGGGAGAGAGGCGGCGCGCGCGTGTTCAAGAAGGTCTGCCTCTTTTCCGGCAACGCGAACCCCGAGCTCGCCCGCGACATCGCGGAGTACCTCGAGACACCCCTCGGCAAGATCAAGGTCCAGCGCTTCAGCGATGGCGAGATCTTCATCGAGATCAACGAGAATGTCCGCGGGGTAGATGCGTTCATCATCCAGCCGACCTCCAGCCCCGTGAACGATCACGTGATGGAGCTGCTGATCATGGCGGACACGCTGCGGCGTGCGTCGGCCGCCACCATCACCGCGGTGATCCCGTACTACGGCTACGGCCGTCAGGACCGCAAGGTCGCGCCACGCACGCCCATCTCGGCGAAGCTCGTCGCGGACCTCATCGAGTCGTCGGGCGTCGATCGCGTGGTCTCGATCGACCTCCACGCCGGTCAGATCCAGGGCTTCTTCAACATCCCGTTCGATCACCTCTACGGGATGCCGGTGATGCTCGAGGACTACCTGAAGAAGCAGTTCGACTCGTCCGCCGTCGTCGTCTCGCCGGACGCCGGCGGCGTCGAGCGCGCCCGCGCGTACTCGAAGCGCCTGAACGCGAGCCTCGCCATCATCGACAAGCGTCGTGAGCGCGCGAACGTCTCCGAGGTGATGAACCTCATCGGCGATGTGAAGGGCAAGCAGTGCATCATCGTCGACGACATGATCGACACCGCCGGCACGCTCACCGGCGCCGCGAAGGCGCTCATCGACTACGGCGCGACGCGCGTGGTCGCTTGCGCCACCCACGGCGTGCTCTCGGGCCCTGCCATCCAGCGCATCATGGAGTCCCCGATCGACGAGGTGATCGTCTCCGACACCATCCCGCTCTCGCCGGCCGCCAAGACCTGCGTGAAGATCAAGCAGGTCAGCATGGCCCGCCTCCTCGGCGAGGCCATCAAGCGGATCCACAGCTCCGACTCGGTCTCGTCGCTCTTCGCGTAGTCCGCGTAGTCCGCGTAGTCCGCGTAGTTCGCGTACATCCGCGCGCTTGAGTGCGGCGCGATCCTCTGCTACAGCTTCGCGCCCCCAGGTTTCTTCAGGAGTCACGCCATGTCCGCCGCCATGCACAACGTCGCCGCCACCACCCGCACCACCCGCGGAAAGGGCGCTGCGCGCCGCCTTCGTAACGGCGGCCTCATCCCCGCCGTCGCCTACGGCAAGGGCCTGGCGCAGGCGATGCCCCTCTCGGTCATGCCGAAGGACATCATCACCGTCCTCAAGAGCGAGCGCGGCCAGAACACCGTTCTCTCGGTCACGGTCGAGGGCGGCACCGACCTCCTCGTCATGATCAAGAGCTTCACGCTCCACCCGGTGGCGCGCACGCTCGAGCACGTGGACTTCGTCGAGGTGAAGCTCGACAAGCAGGTCGACGTCGACATCCCGCTCATCGCGCTCGGCAAGCCGATCGGCCTCGCCAACGGCGGCCTCGTCCGCCAGGTCTACCGCACCGTCCCGGTGCGCTGCCTTCCGGACCGCATCCCGCTCAAGATCGAGGTCGATATCTCGCACCTCGACATCCACGAGTCGCTCCCCGCGAAGGACCTGAAGCTCCCCGAGGGGGTCGAGGTCCGCCTCAGCCCCGAGCAGACCGTGATTGCGATCGTCGCGCCTGAGAAGGAGCGCGCCGAGGACGCGGAAGCAGCAGCGGCTCCGGGCGCAGCCCCAGCGGCAGCGGCGGCGGCAGCGGCGGGCAAGCCGGCAGCGGGCGCTCCGGCGGCCGCGGCGGGCAAGGATGCCGCAAAGGCTCCTGCCAAGGACGACAAGAAGAAGAAGTGAGCGACCCGAGCCTGCGAGGGTCGCGAACCCTCGCGGGGCTCGCGGGTCTCCCCCGAACGAGGTGACCCATCTTGGCTGCGTCCTCGCCAGTGTTGGTCGTCGGGCTCGGAAATCCGGGCAAGAAGTACGAGAAGAACCGGCACAACGTCGGGTTCATGGCCGTCGAGCATCTCGCGCGAACGCACGGCATGCCGGACTTCAAGGAGAAGTTCAGCGGCGTGTGGACCAAGGGCGAGGTGTCGGTCGGCGGCAGCGCGCGCTTTGCGGTCGCGCTGCTGAAGCCTGGCACGTTCATGAACCTCTCGGGCGACTGCGTGCAGCCGGCCGTCGCGTTCCTCAAGGTCGAGCCCAAGACCATCGTGGTCGTGCATGACGAGCTGGACCTGGCGTGGCAGGACGTCCGCCTCAAGGTGGGCGGGGGCCACGCGGGGCACAACGGCCTGCGCAGCATGATCGACCGCCTTGGCTCGCCGGACTTCGTGCGGGTCCGCGTGGGCATCGGGCGGCCGCCTCCGGGCTTCAAGGGTGACGTCGCCGACTACGTGCTCCAGAACTTCGACGCGATGGAGACAGCCGAGCTGCCCGAGATCATCGATCGCGCGTGCGCCGCGGTCGAGCTCGTGGTCTCGAAGGGATCGCAGGCGGCGATGAACGCGTGGAACGGCCCTCCTCAACGCGCCAACAAGCCCGCGAAATAAGAGCCCGTCCGCCGCTTTCCGCCTCTACACCCGGCGGATCGCGTGCTAGAAACCGCGCCCCGCTGATTCGCAGCGGAAATCCTTGCTCGTGGGGCTACCCCGCGGGCTCCCGGTGCACCCTCTCAAGCGTGCCTCGGTGATCCAGAAGGAGCTCGTGATGCCCGAAGTCCAGATCCTGAAGTTCAAAGAGTACGAGACGATCTACGTCCTCCGCTCCGACGTCGATGCAGACACCGCCGAGAAGGTCCAGGCGCGCGTCGCCGAGGTCGTCGGCCGTGACAGCGGCAAGCTCGTCAAGGTGGAGGCCTGGGGCCGCCGCAAGCTCGCGTACCCCGTCGCCAAGCAGAAGCGCGGCGTGTACGTCTACGTGAAGTACGTCGGACGTGGCGGTCTCGTGCAGGAGATCGAGCGCAACCTGAAGCTCCAGGACACCGTCCTGAAGTTCCAGACCATCCAGACGAGCGAAGAGGTCGATGTCGCGGCCCTCACGATTGATCCCGAGGAAGTGAAGTTCCAGCGCCTCGAGCTCCCGCCCGAGGAGGACGCGATCGAGTCGCGCGAGAAGCAGCTCGGCCTCATCGACCTCGGTCCGGACGCGCCGCGCAGCATGCGCCACGGCCACGGCCGCGACGGTGACGACGATTACGGTGACGACGATCGCGGCGATCGTGGCGATCGCGGTGGTGACCGCGGCGAGCGCCCGGCGGCGCCCGCAGCCGCTGCTCCCGTGGCACCGCCTGCCGAGACCGACGACACCGCGGGCCCCGCGGCCGCTGCCCCCAAGGCCGACGCCGACGAGTGAGACGCGCCTCGCGCGTCCCGTAAAAATTCAATTCAGGAGATTCGAATCATGGCGATGATGGATGACGACAAGGACTTCGGCAGGACGCCGGACCTCAACGCGGATGCACCGGGCCGCCGCCGCGGCGGCAAGAAGCGTGTCTGCAAGTTCTGCGCGGACAAGGCCGTGGTCATTGACTACAAGGACCCGCAAGCGCTCAAGTATTTCGTGTCCGAGCGCGGCAAGGTCGTTCCGCGCCGCATCAGCGGCAACTGCGCCCTCCACCAGCGCAAGGTGACGCTCGCGGTCAAGCGCGCGCGCAACATCGCGCTCCTCCCCTTCACCGTCACTTCCTGACGAGGAGAGCATCATGGCAACCACACTCCAAGTCGTGCTGCAGACGAACGTCGACAAGGTTGGCGAGTCGGGCGAGCTGGTCAAGGTCCGCCCTGGCTTCGCGCGCAACTTCCTGATCCCGCGCGGGCTCGCCGTCCCGGCGACCACCGCCGCCGTCAACCGCATCGCGCACGAGAAGTCGGTCGCGATCGCCAAGGCGGACAAGACCAAGAAGGAATTCCAGGCGGTCGCCGAGAAGATCAACGCGCTGAAGCTCACGCTGACGCGCTCGGTCGGCGAGGACGACAAGCTCTTCGGGTCCGTCACCTCCAAGGAGATCGAGAACGCGGCGAAGGCCGCGGGCGTCACGATCGACCGCAAGAAGATGCAGCTCGCCGAGCCGCTCAAGGCCCTTGGTTCGTACGAGGTCCCGGTCCGTCTCATGGCCGATGTCGTCGCGACCCTCAAGGTCGAGGTCGTCAAGAAGTAGTTCTCGTCTGCGCCGCTGGGTAGCGTCTATCGGCTCGAGCTGTTAGGCACTACCCGTCTGCTAAGGAACGCCTCGGCCCAACCGGCCGGGGCGTTCGTCATTTGGGGAGTCCATCTGTGGAAAAGAAGTGGGGATCCCGTGCGCAAGCTATCGAGAACCCCCCGACCATCGAGGGGCGTGTCCCCCCGCACGACCTCGAGGCCGAGGCCGGCGTGCTGTCCGCGGTCATGCTCGACCCGTCGGCGATGGACAAGATCACCGATCTCAAGCCCGAGTTCTTCTACTCGGAGGCGCACCGACGCATCTTCGAGGCGTGCTTCGAGCTGCGCCAAGCTGGACACCCGGTGGACGTGCTGCAGGTCCAGAGCTGGCTGAAGGACCGCGGGCGCCTCGCCCAGGTCGGCGGCGCGGGCTACCTCACCGAGATCCTCGATGCCGCGCCGGTGGTGGCGAACGTGGCGGCGTACGGCCGGATCATCCACGAGAAGTTCCGCATCCGCGCGCTCATCCTCGCGTGCCAGCGCGTGAGCGCGCAGGGCTACGTCGACTACGGCGAGTCGCAGGCGTTCATCGATGGTGCCGAGCAGGCGATCTACAACATCGCGCGCACCAACACCAAGCAGAGCGTCGAGCGCCTCCTCGACGTCATGAAGAAGTCGTTCAAGCGCCTGAACGACGCGGTGGCCCGCGGTGATCGCATCACCGGCGTACCCACCGGCTTCGCCCGCTACGACACGATGACCTCCGGCCTCCACGAAGGCGACCTATCGATCATCGCGGCGCGCCCCGGCATGGGCAAGACGAGCTTCGTCCTCAACATCGCCGCGAACGTCGCGAGCCCGAAGAACCGCGAGCTCGAAGGCGATCCCAACGCGCGCTGGGAGGATGCCGGCGTGGGCGTCGTGGTCTTCTCCCTCGAAATGCCGCGCGAGCAGCTCGCCAATCGTATGGTCTGCTCCGAGGCCCGCGTCGACGTGAGCAAAATGCGCACGGGCTACCTGAGCCCGCAGGACTGGAGCAAGCTCACGCAGGCCGCGAGCTTCCTCGGCAGCCTACCCATCTGGATCGACGACTCGCCCGGGCTCTCCATCATCGAGCTGCGCGCCAAGGTGCGGCGCCTCCAGGCCGAGTACGATCAGCGGGACGACGAGGGCCGCAAGACCCGCAAGATCGGCGCGGTCATCATCGACTACCTCCAGCTCATGAAGGGGCGCGACGGCGTCGCCTCCCGCGAGCAGGAGATCAGCGAGATCTCGCGAGGCTTGAAGGGGCTCGCCAAGGAGCTCGAGGTCCCGGTGATCGCGCTCTCGCAGCTGAACCGCGCGGTCGAGACCCGCAGCGAGAAGTCGAAGCGGCCGCTCATCAGCGACCTCCGCGAGTCGGGCGCCATCGAGCAGGACGCCGATAACATCGTCTTCATCTACCGCGATGACTATTACAATCGCGAGGACTCGGCCGAGCCCAACATCGCGGAGCTGATCATCGCCAAGCAGCGAAACGGACCGACCGGCACGGCGAAGGTCCGCTTCGACAAGCAGTGGACGCGCTTCGACAACCTCGCCGAAGGCGAATACGAAGACGCCCCCGAGTAAGACACCGCCAAGCCGCCAAGTCCGCCAAGCGAGATTTCTTTGTGAGGCTCGGCCGGCCGGGGTGTCCGCCTTCTCCCGCGCGGAGCGCACAAAAATATCGCTTGGCGGACTTGGCGGCTTGGCGGTCTCTCCTCTCGACGAGGACGTGCTAGAAGCTCGCAGGATATGGGTAGCGCGCTCGCAGAGCTCGTCGACACGCGGCGCGTGCTCATCACCGTCGGGGCGGGAGGGGTGGGGAAGACCACCACCGCCGCGGCGCTTGGCGTCGCAGCAGCGATGCGTGGCAAGCGGGTCCTCTGCCTCACCATCGACCCCGCCAAGCGTCTCGCCGAGAGCCTCGGGATCACCGAGATGCGCACCGAGGCAGCGACGGTAGACCCCGCGCGCTTCGAGGCGGCCGGGCTGAAGGTGAGCGGCAGCCTCACCGCGATGATGCTCGACACGAAGCGCACCTTCGACGAGCTCGTCATCAAGTACTCGTCGACGAAGGAGAAGGCCGACCGGCTCCTCGAGAACAAGCTCTACAAGTACGTCTCGACGTCGCTCGCGGGCACCCAAGAGTACATGGCGATGGAGAAGCTCGTCGCCGTCAAGGACGACCCTCGCTACGACCTCATCGTCCTCGACACGCCGCCCACCACGAACGCGCTCGACTTCCTCGACGCGCCGCAACGCCTCATGGAGGCGCTCGACTCGGCCACCATGAAGTGGTTCGTGCAGGCGTTCGAGAGCGGCGGGAAGTTCTCGTTGAACCTCATCGCGAAGAGCGCTGCGGCCATCCTGCGAGGCATCGGACGCATCACGGGCGGCGGGTTCCTCGAGGCGATGGCCGAGTTCATCGGCGAGCTCAATGACCTGTTCGGCGGCTTCAAGGAGCGCGCGAAGCGCGTGGAGTCCTCGCTGCGCGGAGACGAGGTGGCGTTCGTGCTCGTCACGTCGGCCTCGCCCCCGAGCATCCAGGAGGTCCTCTACTTCGCGGACCGTCTCGAAGAGGCGCACATGCCGCGCGGCGCCTTCGTCGTCAACCGCTTCCACCTGCCGCCCGCTAGCCCCGATGGGGTCACCGAGGACGAGGTCGCCGTGGCGCTCGCGAGCCGCGCGCTCGTCCTCGAGGACGACGGGCCGCAGCGCCTCGTCCGGTCGCATGCCGATGCCGTGAAGCTCGCCGCGCTCGACGCGCGGCATCTCGGCGCGCTCGACCGCTCGGCGGGCCGAACGCCGATCATCCGCCTCGCGGAGCTCGACACCGACGTGCACGATCTCCGACTGCTCGCGCGCCTCGGTGAGACGCTCATGAGCGGCGGCGTCTGACCCGAGCGCCGTCCGCCGCCCATGGCACATCCGCAGCCGATCGCCCGCCTCGTGACGGCGTTGATCGGGCTCGGGGCGTCGGGCTCGACGTCTCCCGCGGTGCTGCTGCGCGGACTTGGCATACCGGAGAAGCTGCTCCCGCGCGCGGAGGACGTGTGCGCGTTCGGCGTCGAGACATCTGGGGAATCTTGGGAGG
>JAYTBL010000801.1:0-7717 GCA_043736975.1 Polyangiaceae bacterium | reverse complement strand
GGGTCCCCTCGAGGGCGTAGACGAGGTCGTCGTCGAAGCTCCCGTCACGGAACGCCGCCAGCGTCTCGGCGCTGCGACCATCACCCACCAGTCGGTCGACGCAGATGTATTCGGCGTCCAGGGCGCGCGCGAGATAGCGCGCCAGGGGCCGGAAGAAGCCCTCACCGTCGCTCGCGCCGCTGTGTTGCGCGAGGAAGCGGAACGTGTCCTCGAGCTTCCTCCGCTGCGTGATGTCCTGGACGACGCCGCTCACCTCGACCGGCTGGCCGTGCTTCGTGCTCTCCGTCGATCTCAGGCTTGCCTCGCGGCGCTCCGCGGCGTTGCGTTCGGTGAGATCGACGATCTGCACGATGAAGAGCTCCGGCGTCCCCTCGGCTGTTCGCCCGAGCGAGACGCTGAGCAAACCCCACATGACCGCCCCGGAGCGGCGCAGGTAGCGCGTCTCCGTCTCGTAGTGATTCATCTCGCCGGCGAGCAGCCGTCGCAGCTGCTGGAGACTGGCGTCGCGGTCGTCGGGGTGGGTGACCTTCCAGAACGTCGTCGCCAGGAGCTCGCTGGCGGAGTAGCCGAGCAGCTTGCACAACGCCTCGTTGACGCGGAGCCATGCCCCCTGCGGCGAGAGGAGCGCCATGCCGATCGGCGCGTGCTCGAACGCCGTCGTGACGAGCGAGTCGTTCCGGCGCGTCGATGCGTCGATGCGTCGATGCGTCATTGCGTCGATGCGTCGATGCGTCGACCTCATCCCGGCCCATGAGCCCCCTCCCCGCTCCACGGTACCACCGTCACACGCCGCGGCCCTCGGTATCGGTGCGACGTGGAGACCGATCCGAGCGCCGCCGGCGCGGCCGAGCTGCGTCCGGCCTCGCGCTCGTGGAGCGCCGCGAGCGATCCATGCCGAGCCGAGAGCAGCTACACTCACCTCGATGGCGCTGCGGCCCATGAGCCTCCTCTCGTGCATCGGTTCAGCCGTGCTCGCCGCCGTGCTCGCGTCTTGCTCGCCCGCCGGCGAGATGCCGGTCGCGAAGACGCCGAGCGTCGTCCCGACCGCGGGCGAGTCGTCGTCGCTGCGGCTCGACAAGTCCCAGCTGCGGAAGGGCGGGATCGAGCCGGCGCAGGTCACGAAGATCGACGCCAGCGCGTTCCGCTACTTCCGCCTCCTCGCCCGACCCTACGAGGTGCGCACCTGCGAGGCGTTCAAGGACATGCGCTGGAGCCTCCCCGTCGTCGCCGTGCACGGCGATCCGCACGTCGAGCAGTTCGTGGTGACGAGCGAGACCTACGGCGTCGAGGACTTCGACCAATCCGGCTACGGGCCCGCGGTCGTGGACCTCGTTCGCTACGCGGCCTCGATCGATCTCGCCGCGCGCGAGCTCGCGTGGACATGCGACTCCGACCAGGCGGTCGCGAAGTTCTTCGCGGCCTACCGCGCCGCGCTCGACAAGGCGCCGCCTCCGCCGCAGCCGCCCGCGGTGGTGGAGCGACTGCGCAGCCGCGCGCCGCAAGCGCGCGCGGCCTGGCTCGGCTGGGTCGACAGCCAGATGATCCCCCTGCCCGCGAAGGAGGAGGCCCACGCCCGCAAGGCATGGACCAAGTTCACCGACCTCCAGGCGGCGGTCCGCCCCGATCGACCTGCGGCCTTCTTCGACATCGTGCGCGCCGGAGTGCTCAAGATGGGCGCCGGGAGCGCCCTCGAGAAGAAGATGCTGATCCGCGTGCGTGGCCCCTCCTCCGACCCCGACGACGACGTGGTGCTCGAGGCCCGCGCCGGCGACCCTTCGGCGGCGTCGGGCTGCGTGTGGCGCCCCGACCACGGCAGCGCCCTCCACGTGCTCACCTTCATGGCGATGCTCGGGCCGCGCATGCCGGAGGTGGTCGGCTACGTGGGCCTCAGCGACGACGTGCAGACTCGCCCCTTCTGGGTGCAGTCGTGGACCCCGGGCTACGTGGAGCTCGCCCTCTCCGACGTGCGGACGCAGGCCGAGCTCGACGAGCTGGCCGAGGCCGCGGCGCAACAGCTCGCGGGGCACTACTGGACGCGCATGCCCGAGCAGCTGCGGCTGTACCTTCGCTACGCGCAGCTCAAGACCTTCGATCTGGTCCGCGATCGCGCCATCAAGCTGGCGCGCGAGCTCGCCCAGGAGACCCTCGCCGAGTGGGAGCGGTTCCGCAAGACGCCGTGAGCTATGCTCGTGGGCGATGGACCTGAACGAGCTCTTGAACGGGTTGATGGCGGACATGCGCAAGGTGTCCGACACCGCTTCCATGATCGGCGAGCCCGTGAAGGTGGGCACCAGCCACATGGTGCCGCTCCTCGGCGTGACCATCGGCTTCGGTACCGCAGCCACCGATCTCTCGGGCCGCGTTGATCGCAGCGGCGGTCGCATCGACGGCTCGGGCGCGGGCGGCACGATGGTCGTCACGCCGAAGGCGTTCGTCGTGATCGATGCCGACGGAATCCCGCAGCTCATCGCGCTGAAGGACGGAAAGTACGGCGCGGTGGCGAAGGCCATCGTGCTCGAGCGAGCGCAGCCCGCGCCTGCCATCCCCGAGAACGAAGCGCCGAAGCTCCCCGAAGGCGCAGGCTCGCATCGCTAGCTCGGCGCTGCGCGTCGCGGCGCTCTTCACGTTCGCCGTGCTCGCGGCGCTCGTGGTGGGGGCGCTGCGGGCGTGGCGCGTCGAGGGCTCGCTCAAGACGACGACGCAGGAGTCCGTGGTCTCGCTGGCCGTCGGTCTCGGCGCGGCGGGCTTCGCCGCGAGCGCTGCGGCGATCCTCGGCGGTCCGGGCGTGCTCGCGGTCCAGTTCCGGACGCGCGAGCGCTGGCGGCGCGTCGTCCCCGAGGTCTCGCTCGAGGCGCTGCTGGTCTGGCTCGAGCAGCCGTCACCCGCGCAGGAGCCGCCTGGGCGAGCCGCGCGCCTCGTGACGCGCGCGAAGGAAGGGCTGCTCGCCCGCACCGACACCGCGGCTCTGCCGGGCCTCGGGCTCGGCGTGCTACGCGGGCTGCGCGACGTCTCGGTGAACGGGACGTTGCTGTGCGGCTTCGAAGATCCCACGCTCACCGGGAAGGCGGCGGCGGTCCTCTTTCCGATCGCGGCGCTGCTCGCGCCATTCGGGACGTTCGAGCCGTCGTTCGATTGGAGCGGGCGCACCGTGATCGACGGCGGCGCCGAGATCTCCTTCGGCGTCGTCCCGGCGAAGGTGCTGCGCGAGCTCCTGCGGTTCACCTGGCGCCACGTTGATCTGCGCCGCAAGCGCGCCGCCGTTTCGTCTACGCTGCCTCTCTCGAGCACCACCTGATCCGGAGGATGTGAACGCATGGCCTCGAACGACAAGCCGACCCCTTCGACGAAGATCACCGGGGTCGTGCACACGCTGCTCGAAGGCCTCCACTCGATGTCGAAGACCGAGACCCTGATGGGCCAGCCGTACACCCTCGGTGACGCGACGATCGTGCCCATTCATCGGCTGCGCGTGGCGCTGGGCGCAGGCGCCGTGCACGGCGGCGCGAAGCAGGACGCATCGTCGGGCGAATCGGGCGCGCTCGGCGCGGGCGGCGTGGTGAAGATCGAGCCGGTGGCGGTGGTCACGGTGGGCCGCGACGGCATCCCGCGGATCATGTGCGTCGAGAACGAACCGAACGCCACCGAGAAGCTACTCGAGCAGCTCCCCGACATGCTGGGCCGCACCGCGAAGCTCCTCTCCGATCGCGGCCTGCCGATGCTCAGCCGCTTCCTGAACCGCGAGCCCGGGAAGTCGCAGGGCCTCGACGGCGCGCAGCCGGGCCAGCTCGCCTCGAAGCCCGACGCCAGCTCAGGCGACGGCGACGCGTAGCAGCACGACCAGGCGCACCACCGACGCGCCGGCGTGCAGCTTGCTCACGTAGGTGTGGTTGCACATGACGGTGGGGCCGCGCTCCACGATCGCCAGGCTTCCGGGCTGCGACGGCACGCCGAAGTACACCTGCCCGCGATGGCGGTAGTGGACCTCGGCGGCGGGCACCGGCGCTTGCGAGAGGTCGAGCATCAGTTCGAGGGGCCGGTCCCGGTGAACGCGATCATGGCGGACGAGGAGGTAGTCACCCGGACCGAGCCGCAGCGCGCGCGCCTCGGCCACCACCAGCGCGCGGGCGGTGATCTCGCTCGCCAGCGAGCGCAGGATCTCGAGGAGCTCCGTCTCACCGGCTGCTGGCGCGTACTCGTAGCTGGCGCGATCGAGCAGCGCGTAACGCGTGTATCCTGCATGTTCGAGCCGCCCGCGGACCGCGGCCGCCAGCTCGGCCCCGATGGCGCTGGGCACGACCACCGCGGGCATCGGCGAGGCTGCCCACTCGTCGCGTGTGCTCACGGGTAGAACCATCCCGAGAGCGAAGGCCGCAGCCCGCTCAGCACCTCGCGCACCTGGTGCAGCGACACGTCGCTCACGTCGAACACGCACAGGCGATTCGCGCGCGGCTCGATGAGCCGCGCCGACGTCGTCGCCGTCACCTCCCCCGCCGCGAGCACCACCTCGAAGAGCTCGAGCTCGCCGCCGGTGGGCGGCTCGGGCGACGGCAGGTAATACGCGAACGCCACCGAGCGCCCCACGCCCTCCTGGTGATCGGAGTGCGGCAGGAGGTAGTGCCCGGCGCGGTAGGCGTAGGCCCGGAGATCGGCGCGCCGCAGCGGCTTGCCGGTGATGCGCGCGAGCCGCGGCGCGAGCGACGCCGCGAAGCCCTCGCGCAGCTCGCGCAGCGCCGCGGTGCGCGGCTCGGGCGCCGAGGCCTCGAACGAGAAGATGTCACCGCGGTAGTCGTCAATGGGCTCCTCCTCGACGACCGCGAGCAGATCGGCGAGCGATTCCTCGCGCACGAGATCGTCGAGCACCAGGTGCGGGAAGGGCTCCGCCGTGGCCCACATGCGCGCCAGCCGTACCTCCTCGTCGAGCGCGGTGCCGAGCTGCCACATCGCGCGCGCTCAGCGGAGGTAGCGCATGTCGATGAGGAGCGCGCCGTCCTGCTCGGCGGCGATGGCGCCGACGTGCGTGAACTGTTCGATGCTACCGTCGTGTCTGTCGATGACGATGGGGGAGCCGCCCTTGGCCAGCTTCACCACCACCTCGCTCTTGTCGAGGGGCAGGCGCTTGAGCGTCAGCTCGACCGGGCCCTTGGAGAAGTCGTCGAACGAGACGGTGCGGCCGTCGCTGGTCTTCGACCACGTGGACTCGATCTTCGGGTCGCCCATCAGCTTCGTCTCGCGCTTCTCCACCTTGCGCGTCGTGAGGTTGACCTTCACGCAGACCCACTGCCCGTCGCACTTCTCGGCGGCGGCCTCCACGGGCGGCGGGGCAGGCGCGGGCTCGGGCGCAGGCGCAGGCGCCGGCGCGACGGGCTCGGGCTTCGCCGGCGCGGGGGTGGGAACGGAAGGCGGGGCCTCTGCGGGAGGCGCGCTCGCCCCACCGCCACAGGCCGCGAGCGCGAGGACCGAGACGAGGAGCAGCTTCATCACCGCGGCATACCCGATGTCGTCAGCCTTGTCAGGACGCAGCGGGCAGGAACTTTCTCAGCGGAGCGCGAGCATCGAGGTCATTCGCCACCCACCAGGGTCGATCCGGAGCTTGCCGTCGCGCACTAGCCCGCGCGAGGCTATAGCGACGCGGTGCTCCCCCGCCGCGAGGCGGACGCGTGCCAGGCCGAGCCGCGCCGGGAGCGTCTCCCAGCTGCGCGTGTCGGGGACGTCGGCGGCGCTGAGCGCCAGCTGCGCGAACAGCGAGACCAGGAGCCCTGCGCCTTTCACCGCGTCCTTGTCCGAGGACTCCGCTGCGCCCTCGATCGCGGCGCCGAGCGCCGCCCGGGCCAATGCGCGGGAGGCCGCCGCCGCCTTTCCCGTACCCTCGATCTGGCTCCAGTCGCCGCGCACCTCGCCCGCCACGTCGAGCGTCGCGTCGAGCGTGACCGGCCGGCCGTCGACCACGATGGTGGGTGGCGGGGCGAGCGGCAGATCGGGACCGAGCGTCGGGTAGCTCACCCAGGTCGCCGCCCCGACCGGCGCGTGCTTGGCGACCAGCGAGGGGACGCGGCCCCACCCCACGACGATCAAGAGCTCGCCGTCCTCCTGGTCGCCGGGCTCGAACAGCGGCTGCTCGCGAGGCAGACGCGCGTCATCGTAGTAGCGTCGCGCCTCCTCGGGGTTGCCGCTCTTCTCGTAGGTGAACCCCGCGAGCTGCGAGCCGAACGCGAGCGACGCGCTCGGGTCGAGCGCCTGCGAGCGCAGGTATCGCGCCGTGACGCTCATGCGCCGGGCCTCGATGCGCGCGCCCGCGAGATCGTGACTCTCGAGGTAGTTCAGCTGGTTCAGGATGTTGACGAGCAGCTTCTCGTGCGGCGGCGCGACGTAGCGATGCGCGGCGTCGGAGTACAGCCACCGGCTCACCACGTCCTCGGTGCCGGTCGAGAGATCGAGCACGTCGATCGCCTTGTCTGCGGCCTCGTAGTCACGCTTGCTGGCGGCGATGCGCCCCAGGCTCTGCTGCACCGTGGCCCGATCCAGCACGAGCACGGCGTTCGTGCTCGCCATGCTGCGAGGGAGCGTGTCGGAGTCGCGAACCCCGAGCAGCCGGTCGAGGATCTGGAGAGCGCGCGGCGCATCCCCCTCGTCGAGGGCAGACCGCACGGGCCGCGTCTTCGCGGCATGATCCGCGCCGCAGCCGGTGAGGAGAAGGAAGGCGAGGAGTGAAGCGAAGATGCTTGGTTTCGTCATTTCCTGGAGAAGTGAAGGTTGGATTACGGACCGAACGTGAACCTCGCGGCGGCCCCGCGGGCCCGCACGCGAGTTTCATCGCTGGGCGGAAAGGGCGCTACGTGCGCTCTGCAACCGTCATTCCGTCGAGGTGCGGTTCACCGCGGCCCGTTTTCGCGCAACCGCCGGCGTTGGCGGCCGACGAGTGGTCGTGCCTCGCCACCTCATCGCCCGCCTCATGCGACGCCTGAGTGCGTCACCGCTTCCCTACGCCGAGCGGTGCGACCTCGAAGCCGAGTTGAACGAGCACCTCACTCCCATCAAGGTCATGCGTTGTGCGCTACCCCTCGTCCTCGTGGTCGACGAGGACGCACGCGGTGATTGCGACACGAGCGTCCCCTGAGGTGCATCCTCGCGGAGCCCGTGACGTGCGCGAAGCGCGTGGCGTGCTCCTGCGCCGTGTCGCCGCCGAAGTCGGCCGTGAGGCCGTGGTACCGGCTTGCCGAACGCGGCGAGATGGCTATCTTTATGTACATGAAACGCGTGTCCGTCGCCGAGGCCCGGAACAACCTTCCAGCGCTCATTCACGAGACCGAGACCCAACCGATCGAGATCATGCGGCGCGGGAAGCCCGTTGCCATGCTGGTCTCTCGCGAAGACTTCGACCGCATTCCGCCGCGGGCCAGCTTCTTCGAGGCGATGATGGCCTGGCGTAAGAAGTACGAGCGCGCGCTGGATGACGATGCCTGGCTGCCGAGCCGCGACGCGAGCCCGGGAAGGAAGCCCCCGTCGTGGTGAGCTTCCTGCTCGACACGAACGTGATCTCCGATCCGCCGAAGCTTCATCCAAGCGCGAAGCTTCTCAAGCGGCTCGAGGAGCACGAAGGGCAGCTCGCCATCTGCGCGGTGACGTGGCACGAAATCATGTACGGGATCGAACGGCTCCCCGTGGGGCTGAAGAAGGAGAGGCTGCGCGCCTACTTCACGATCGTTCGCGCCACGCTACC
>JAYTBL010000800.1:0-3118 GCA_043736975.1 Polyangiaceae bacterium | reverse complement strand
TCGAACTCGGCGTTCACGTCCTTGCCCCACCAGTCCTTGAGGTTCCCGTCGGCATCGAACTGGCGGCCCTCGTCGTCGAAGCCGTGCGTGAGCTCGTGACCCATGACC
The DNA here is from genome assembly GCA_043736975.1 of Polyangiaceae bacterium. Lineage (GTDB taxonomy): Bacteria > Myxococcota_A > Polyangia > Polyangiales > Polyangiaceae > Labilithrix. The sequence goes on along the minus strand of JAYTBL010000800.1, from coordinate 3,010 downwards.
ATGCCGATGCCGCCGAAGTTCGTGGGCATCGGCGCCTTGTTGGCATAGAACGGCGGCTGAAGGATGCCGGCGGGGAACACCATCTCGTTGAGCTGCGCGTCGTAGTACGCGTTCACGGTGGGCGGGCTCATCTGCCACTCGGCGCGGTCGACCGGCTTGCCGATCTTCGTCATCTGCCGGCGGTGCTCGAAGGCCGAGGCGGCGATCATGTTGCCGACGTAGGAGCCGCGGCCGATGGTGAGGCTGTCGTAGGAGCGGAATTGATCGGGGTAGGCGATCTTGTTCGCGATCTTCCCGAGCTTCACGAACGCCTGCTTGCGCGTGGCGTCGTCCATCCACGCGAGCTTCTCGAGGTTCTCGTGCATCGAGGCCTCGATGGCCGTGACCATGGCGACGACCGTGGCCTTGCCCTCGGCGCCCAGCGTGGTCTTCACGAACGGCTGCGCGAGCGCCTCGCCCATCCCGCCGTCGATCGCGCGCACGCAGCGCTTCCAGCGCGCGGGCAGGGACTTGGTCCCCACCAGCGCCTGCCGCCACTTGAACTTCTCCTCGACGAAGCGCTTGGGCAGCTCGTCGGCGGTCTGCCGGAACAGCTGCCAGCGGATGTACGTCTTCCAGTCGGCGATCGACACCTTGCCGCCGATCATCGCGCCCGCCGCCTTCATGAAGTCGGGCTGCGCGACGTTGAACGCCGTGATCCCCTTCGCGGCCGCGCCCTCGAGCCAGGGGTCCCACGCGATGCCGGGCGCGAGCTTGGGCAGCTCCGCCTTGGTGGCGCGGTGGTTGATCTTCTTCGGCTCGCGGCGGTCCTCCTTGGACATCCAGGCCTTCGCGAACTGCGTCTCCACGTTCATGACGACCTTGGCCGCGGCCTTCGCCTTCGGCTCGGGGTCGCCGGCGAGCTGCAACATCGCGGTGATGTGCTTCTCGTAGACGCCGCGGAGCTCCACCATCTTCGGCGTCTTGTCGTCGAGGTAGTACTCCTTCTCCGGCATCCCGAGGCCGCCTTGCCAGAGCATGCCCACGACCTGCGTGGCGTCGCCGAAGTCCTGCGCGGCGCTGAGGTCCCAGACCATTCCCAGTCCGTCGCCCTGGAGCTTGCCCAGGAGCTTGGTGAGGCCGGCGACGTCCTTCACCTCTTCGGTGGCCTTGAGCCAGGGGTCGAGGGGCTTGGTGCCGTTCTTCTCGATGCCCTCCTCATCCATGCAGGATGCATAGAAGTCGCCGAGCTGCTTGCCGTACTTGTCGTCGCCCGCTTCGCCTTTGGCCTTCGCCTCGAGGATCCCCTTGAGGATGTCCTCGTTGCGATCGCGGATGACGCTGAAGCTGCGGTACCAGGTGGCCTCGTCGCCGGGGATCTCGGTCTGCTTGATCCAGCCGCCGCACGCGTACTGGTAAAAGTCGTCGCAGGGCTGGACGCTCGGGTCGAGCGCCGCCTTCTCGACGCCCGAGGCTTGCGCCGCCGTCTCGGTCTTCCCGGTCACGGTGCTGGCGACGGTGCTCGGCGCCGTGCTCACGCCGGGCGTCGCGGGCGGCGGCGTGCTGTCGCCGCAGGCGACGATCACGAGAGGAGCTGCAGCGAGACCAGCGAGGAGAGAGAGGGCGCGACGCATGCGGGTCGTATGCCTTCGTGGGGCACGGGAGGCAAGGCGATCGCGGAAAAGGTTGGAGGCTGGGCTCGCGTCGTCACTGTGCGCGGCGGGATCGCCGGTCGACTTCAAGCCGGCGGATTTGCTCGCCGCGCGCGACGCGGGCATACCCATCGCGTTTCAGACAAACACCTGGCTCGGCGCTGATCTGGGCGCAACGTGTGGCGGATCGCTCGCTGACACGGCCGCCTGTCACGATCTGGGCGAGGGCGTGCCATCCTTTCTCGACCTCCTCAACCGCGGGGTCTGCCTCGGTGCAGACTACATCGAGGTGTTCGCGGCCGACGTTGGCCGCTACCCGAAGGCCCTCGCGGCGGGCCGCAAGCTCCCGCTCGGCGCCGTCACCTGCCTTTAGCGTATCGGCGCGCGCAAGCGACGCTACGGACGACCAGGGCTGGCGCGGCTCTCGAGTACCTGCGAGTGAAATGTACCGGGAGTCCTTCGACTCGATGCGCTAGCAAACCGAGGCTCGCGACGAGAGCTCGTCGCGGCACGCGGCGGACCCATGCGCCTGCCGCGTGCAAAGACAGACGCGATGGCCGCGTCTCCGGCGGGGACGCCGAGACCTCGTGCGGTGCAGCGCCTATGGGCCTTGGATCTCGAGCACAGCGCCCGCGCTCTTCACGCCGCGGCGATCGATCACGCTCACAGCCACTGCGCCCAGAGCAAGCGTACGCGACGCGGTCTTGGCTCCCGGCGTTGCCGCGACGATGGCGATTCTCCTGGTGCGTTGGCGCCAGGGAACGGCGCCGAACGCGCCAGGATGGCGCGACCATGGGCGGGCGAGCGAGACGGTACGGGCTTGCGCGCGGAACTATCCGATCACAAGCGATGGAAAGGCGAACCGCGACGTCGCGGGCGACCACCTATCCGCGACGGACGCGACCGCCTACCCGATCGCGGTCACGCCCGGGCCTCGGCGAAGCCGATTCGTCCAACGGCCGCTGACTCGGCTTCTACAGGATGAAGGAGACGACGATGACAAAGAGCAGCGAGACGACGATCACGATCACGGAGGCCGACCTCGAACGGCGCATCGCCGCGCGCATCGCAGAGGCGGTCGCGCAGTTGCGCGGCGAGCTTAGCGCAACGGCGCACCTCCCTGGCCCGCCCCGGCTGGCGCCCCTCGCGGGTGACCGCGGGATGCTCGGCGCGATCTGCCAGATGATCGACAGGGACAGGCGAGGACGTCGTAGAGGTAGACACGCTGGAGAAGCGCAGCCCAGTCCATGCGTCCGGCCCACGGGGTGAGGAGTCCGTCACCGAGGCTGGTGTTCGCGCGGCCCGGGTCCGGCAGCTCGCGCGTGTTCGCGGAGCTGCTCGCGGGGCGGCCCGGGTCCTGGAAGACGAGGTCGGCCGCG
>JAYTBL010000799.1:0-3119 GCA_043736975.1 Polyangiaceae bacterium | reverse complement strand
CGCCGCGAGTCGCTCATCGAGCGCGAGGCCAAGGCGGGCGTGAAGGACGCGCAGGCCAAGGATCTCCGCCGCCAGATCGACGAGCTCCGCGCGCAGCTGGCGCGCTACGCCGAGGCGCTCGAGGAAGATCTCGCCGCCGGTCGCGAGAAGGTCGCCACGCGCACGCGCGAGGGTCTGAACTTCGAGAAGGCCTTCAGCGACGTCTCGACGCTCCTCGTGAATCACCTCAAGACCAAGCCCGAGGCGCGCGATCTGATCCAGGAGCTGATGGCGACGATGCACGGCACCCCCGCTTCGGCCACCGCCGCGGCGAAGGCTGCGAACCCCGGCGGGCCCGAGAGTCGTGGCCCCGGCGTGAGCTGATCCCGCCCTCCGTTCTCCCATGCTGAGTACGGCCGCGCTGCTGGTCGGCAGGTGTCTCCTCTGGACCGAGCCCGACGAGGGAGACCCGCCGCCTCCCTCCCCCGAGGCGGCGCCGCCCGTGCTCGTGCAGCCGCCGGAGCCCCCGCCGCCGCCCGTCGATCCGCCGCCGAAATTCCCGCAGCACTTCCTCTTCGGCAACGGGCTCGCGCTGGTGCTCACGAGCCTGAGCGTCGGCTACGAGCTCCTGCCCGCCGCCCACCATTCGTTCGGCCTGAACATCCACGGCCAGTACGGCGGCGGCATCATCAGCGAGCTCATCGGGGTCAAGGGCGCGTTCGTGGGGCTGGGGGCCGAGCTCGGCTACCGCTTCTACGCCTGGCGCGACGGGCCCTACGGCCCCTTCTTCGGCACGTCGTTCCTCACCGGCTACTACCACACGCAAGGCACCATCTTCCGGATCGACCCGAACGCGTTCCGCTACTTCCAGTACGGCCCCGCGGTCGACTTCGGCTGGTCCGTGCACCTCGACAAGAAGGGCACCGTGCTGGCGATCTCGCTCGGTGCACAATACACGTTCACCGACGTCGAGCCGCGGCGGCTCCCCGAGCTCACGCGCCTGCTGGTCGGTGACGGTCCGCGCCCGCGCGCCGGGATCCAGGTGGGGAAGACGTTCTGATGGGGCGCTGCTCCGTTCCTGCGATGCGGATCACCGCGGTCGGCCTCGCGTCCACGGTGCTGCTCGCGTGCCCCTCCGCTTCGCAGCGGGATGACTCGCCGCCGGGCTCACCCGAGGAGGCGCTCACTCTCCCCGATGCCCTTCGCTTCGCGGATGGTCGACGGGTCACCTCGACGCAGGACTGGCCGCCTCGTCGCGCCGAGATCCTCGACCTCTTCGCCGCGCAGGTCTACGGGCGCGCCCCGGGACGTCCAAGTCAGCTCGACTTCAGCGTGCTCGAGGAGGATGCGCAAGCGATGGGCGGACGCGCCACGATGCGCCGGGTGGCGATCACGAGCCGCCACGAGGGGCGCGTCCTGGTCTTCGAGCTCCTCCGCTTTGCGCCTCACAACGGCGCGCGCTCCGCCGCGTTCCTGCTGCTCAACCATCGGCCTCTCCGCAATACCGACAAGGCGCGCGCCACGCCGACCGAGTTCTGGCCAGCCGAGGAGATCGTCGCGCGGGGCTACGCTGCCGTGGCCATCCAGACCTCCGAGCTCGCCCCCGACGATGCGGCGACCTACCGTGAGGGCGCCATTCGCCTGTTCGAGGGTGACGCCATCGACACGCGGCGCCCCGATGCCTGGAAGACGATCGCCGCCTGGAGCTGGGGCGCGAGCCGGGCGCTCGACTACCTGGAGACGGATCCACTCGTGGACGCGACGCGGGTCGCGGTCATCGGCCATTCGCGCGGCGGTAAGGCAGCCCTCTGGGCGGGGGCGCAAGACCAACGGTTCAGCCTCACGATCTCGAACGAGTCGGGCTGCGCCGGAGCGGCGATCAGCCGGCGCCCGGTCGGCGAGACCGTCGCGGGCGTGAACCTGATCTTTCCGCATTGGTTCGCCGACAACTTCCGCCAGTACGACGGCAAGGAGGAGACGCTGCCGATCGATCAGCACATGCTCCTCGGGCTCCTGGCACCGCGCGCGGTCGTGGTGGGCAGCGCAGCAGACGACGAGTGGTCGGATCCGCAGGGGGAGTTCCTCGGGCTCGCCTACGCGTCGCCGGTCTACGCGCTGTGGGGGCTCGCTCCGATCGATCCCGCGACCATCCCCGCCCCTGGCAGCGAGCTCTTCGTGGCGCCCCGTGGCTATCACATGCGGCCCGGCGAACACGGTCTCACGGCGCTCGACTGGCAGCGCTACCTCGACGTCGGCGACAGGATCTGGCCGCGCTGAGCTGCGCGGTCGACGCTCAGAGCGTCGTGAAGATGCCCTCTACGTATAATCCGGGGTTGGAGCGCGGATTCGAGTGCGTGCACGCGTCGTCCAATCGACCGGCCGGAGTACACGTGTCGATGAGGCAGGCCACACCGCTGAGGCACGTCGTTGCGGGTGGCGTACATGCCTCATCGGCCGGGCTCGTGGCCTCCTCGCCCGTGAGGAGAACGGGGGGGCGCTCCTCGCCCATGGATAGTCGACGCTCGCGCAGGCGGCGGTGCGCTTGGCGATGGCGGCCTCTGCGAGGCTCGGCGTGATGGCCCGCACCATCACCTCCCGACAGCGCGCGGCATCGATGGGCAGGAGGCCCATGCCCGAGCAACAATCGCCGAACGTCGTGCAGTACGCGGCCGCGATGTCGCTCGCGATCGGCGTGACGTCCGACGTGGGCGGGCGCGCAGGCAGCGCCGGCGGTCCGGGGGGTGATGTGCCGGGCGGCGGCGGGGCGCTGGCCACGCCGGTCGACCCATTGTCGGTCTTGCCGCCGCAGGCGAGGGCAGCAGCGGCAGCGAGCGCGACGAGCGCGACGCCGCGCGCGAGCATCGCTACGCCAGCTTCGCGCTGAGGAAGGCCTTCAGCTTGATGAGGGTCTTCACGTCACGCGTGAAGCTCGGCACCTGGTACTCCTGCGCCCACGCCGAGACCTCGTGCACGAAGGAGGTGCGCGCCGAGGTGTCGGTCATGATGTCCTCCACGGTGCGGCCGCGCGCGGCTCCCTTGCGGAGCCCCTTCACGTAGGTGACGAGGCGCGCGTAGTCGTCACCGAGGAAGTCCTCGACCGACCTCGCCTCCTCCGCGAGGCGCCCCACGACGCCGTCTGC
>JAYTBL010000798.1:0-7743 GCA_043736975.1 Polyangiaceae bacterium | reverse complement strand
CGCAAGTGCCTGGAACCGCGACGCTAGAGGCGCTGTAAGACACGGGCGCACATGGGAACGGCCATTGCTAGCAACGCTGCAATATGCATCGAACCGCTCTGCTCGCCCCGGTCGCATTCTCCCTCCTCGCGCTCGCAGGCTGCAGCGCCGATGCCGGGTCCGACTCGAAGATCGGAGGGAGCGAGGACGACTTCAGCTCGAACCAGGCGACGCTCCTCGACTTCGAGTTCGATGCCTCGCTGCAGACCGACTCGTCGTTCGACGACAAGCAGACCATCCAGGACCAGCTCCTCTACACGATGGGTCACCTCAACGCGGACAACAGCGTCGGGCGCCTCGACAACCTCGAGCTCACGAACGTCAAACGCACGCAGTCCGGCGGCAAGCTCACGATCGCGTATCACGCGAAGCTCCCGGTGGCCTGGGGCAGCAAGACGAACCTGCCGGCGACGTACAAGCTGACGCTCCCCAAGGACCTCAGCTTCAGCGGCATCTCCGCGTTCACCGAGGCGCACAAGCACTCGTGCGTCGACTTCGGCGCGCACGAGGTCGATACCGGGTCGATGTGGTACTACTACCGGCCGCGGCAGAGCGGCTGTGACATCAAGGCGGACGAGGTCGTCGAGGTGACCGCGACCGCGAAGAAGTCGGCGCAGAACACGACCTCGAAGTACCCCGAGTACCACAAGATCTGGGAGGACAACCGCCTCGAGATCGTCGCCATCTTCGGCAAGTACGAGGCGAACGCGACCAGCGGCGACGCCGGCATCAGCGCCTTCAACGAGTACGTTGCCACCACCAAGCGCGAGCTGCTCAAGCTGACACCGACCGTCAGCACGATCCCCGAGAACGTCGCATCGAACCCGGGACCGGGCACGATCGACGTGGCCTTCGAGGCCACGCTCGCCGATGGCAAGGTCGTGAAGATCGTGGCGCTGCTCGTCGACGCGATCACGCAGGTGCCCGCCGGCTTCGATGCCCGCTACGAGAGCCTCACGCCCACCGCCGACATCATCGCGTACAACGGGCATGCGGGCCTCGGCCAGAACGTCCGCGCGCTGGCGCGTAAGGGCCGCTGGGCGCCCGCGAAGTACCAGATGTTCTTCATGAACGGCTGCGACACGTTCGCGTACGTAGACGGCTCGCTCGCGCAGACGCGCGCCGCGCTCAACCCCGACGACCCGACGGGTACGAAGTACATGGAGTTCGTCACCAACGCGATGCCGTCGTTCTTCCACGCGATGGCCGACGCCTCGAGCGCGCTCATGCAGGGCATGCTCTCCTACCAGGCGCCGAAGACCTACGATCAGATCTTCGCGAACATCGATCGCTCCGAGGTCGTCCTCGTGACCGGTGAAGAGGACAACGTCTTCAAGCCGGGTATGCCGATCGGCGGCGGCGGCGGCGGCGGCGGCGGTGGTGGTGGCGCGGCGTTCACGCCGTTCGAGGAGGCCGGCACGCTCGCGAAGGGCATCGAGAAGGCCTCCTCGTTCGACGTCCCCGCGGGCACCTACACCGTCGAGCTGTCGGGCGACGGCGACGCGGATCTCTACGTGAAGAAGGGCACCGCGCCCACGCAGCGCAGCTTCGACTGCCGCCCCTACGCGAACGGCTCGAAGGAGAAGTGCACGGTCACGTTCCAGGAGGCTGGCAAGCTGAACGTGATGGTCCGCGGCTACGCGGCGTCGTCGAATTACAAGATGAAGGGCTCGAAGCAGTAAGAGCTCAGACACTCGAACGACAGAAAGGCGCCCGCGGGATCCGCGGACGCCTTTCGTCATTTCAAGGAGGCTCGAGCGATGAGCGTTACTTCTTCGCGCCGCCCTTCTTCCCGTGGCGCGCGTGCTTGCCGTGGTGCGGGTTGGCGGCGCGGACCGCCTTCGCCTCTTCCATGGTGACGGTCCCGTCGGCGACCGCCTTGGCGACCTCGGCGTTGACGTTCGCGGCGACGGCGTCGAACTTCGCGCGCGCCTCCTTCGCCTCGGCGGGCGACATCTTCGCGACGCGCTCCTCCATGTGCGCGCGCGCCTTGCCCACGCGCTTGTCGACCTTGGCCTTGAACTCGGCGGCCGGCATGGGGAAGTGCTTGCCCGCCCTGTCCCCCTCGGCGCGATGGGTCGCGGGAGCGTTGCCCTGCGGGGGCGCCGCAAACGCGGGGACCGCGACCAGGGAAGCGAGCGTGACAACGACCGCGGCGACGATGGAGCGCATGATGTTCTTTCTTTCTCTCCGAGAGACCGACGTTGGCCTCGTGAGGATAGACGGGAGGTCCCCCCCTCCCATGCCCCGCTTTACGGTGCTTTACGGAGGGGGGAGTCGAAGCGGGTAGGGCCCACTGCTTCACCAACCGCGGCATGTGGGATAGGTTCAATGCCGTCTGCGATGCTGGAAAACCACCTCCTCCACGTCTTTGCGCGCGTGGCTGTGCGGGCTGCCACCCCGCTTCGCGCCATGCGGATGGTGGAGCTTGCCGGAGGCTTTCTCCCGCCCCTGTCGCCTCGGGAAGCACTTCGCGTGGCGACGGCGCTCGGAGGCCGTGGCACCTGCCTCAGCCGGTCGCTGGCGATTGCGGCTCGCCTCCCGTTCGCCGAGGTGGTCATCGGGGGGAGCCTCGCACCGGGACGCCCCTTCGCCGCTCACGCCTGGGTGGAGCATGAGGGCGAAGCGATAAGCGCGACGCACGGTCACCTCCACGAGATCGCGCGCCTCAAGCGCCTCGAGCGCCTCGAGCGGGAGCCTGCGGTAGGCGTCGATGAGGCGCGACTGCACGCGCTGCTCGCGGCGATGCCCGACGATCGTCCGCGGCTTGCGCGCCTCTGCGAAGGGGTCACCGAGTGGGACGAGCTCTTCCGGCTGGCTCGTCTCCACGGCATGGCGGGTGCGCTGTACGCAGAGATCCTGGCGTCGGGCTACGCGCTTCCGGCCGAGGTCGAGCGGCGTGAGGCGCGCGCCCAGGCCTACGAAGCCCTGTTGCACGACACCCTCGTTCGCTCGCTCGGCGAAGCGCTGCGCGAGCTCGCGGCCGACGGCATCCAGGTCGCTGCGCTGAAGGGACCGATCCTCGGCGAGCGCCTCTACGGCACGCCCGAACATCGCCACTCCAGCGATCTGGATCTGCTCGTTCGACCGGAGGACATCGACCGCGCCGTGACCGCGCTCGCCCGGATTGGCTACGTCCTCGAAGGCGGCGCCTCGGGTCGCTACTACCGAGCTCACCACCATCACGTGAACCTCGCGCACCCGACGCTTGCCTTGGTGGAGCTCCACTACGAGGCCTACCGCGGGTTCGGCGTCAGCCTCCTGGCGGCGCCGCTCCTCGACCGTGCGCTGCCGTACCGAACCGCACGGTGGAGCGCCTCGATCCTCAGTCCGGAAGACGAGCTCATACATCTCGCGGCGCACGGCGCGGGCCACCGGTTCGAGCGCATGGGTTGGCTCTACGACCTGAAGCTCTTCGTGCGCGCCCATCCTGATCTCGACTGGCCGCTCGTGCGAGCGCGCGCCGATGACCTCGGACTCGGTTCGGTCCTGTCGCTCACGTGCGCGCTGCTCTTCGACGTGCTCGGTGCGCCGCCCGTGTGGGGCCACGTCATCGCGCCGCTGGGGGCGGTGCGCACGCGCGCGATGGACTGGCTGTTCTCTCGGCGGGAGAGCACCGTCGCAGACGCCGCGGCGCGCTTCGGTTTCCACATGATCTTCTGCCACACGCCGGCGCTCGCCGCGCGGAGCGCCGCGAGCGCTGTGGCGCTCAAGGTCCTGCGGACCGCGATCGCCGCGCCGTCGGCCTGATGCCGCGGTGATGCGACTCACACCAAGGAAGGCCGGAACATGGGCGGCCCTCGTTCTCGTGGGCGGCTGGATCACGTTCATCTGGGCATGGGGCCCAAGCATCCTCACGCTCACGGTCGACGATTCGTTCTACTACTTCAACACGGCCGTCCACGCGGCGCGCGGGGAGGGCTTCACGTTCGATGGGATCCACCCGACGAACGGCTTCCACCCCTTGTGGATGTACCTCCTCGTCCCGCTGGCGCGCGCCTTCGGATCGAGCATCGACACGTTCGCGCGTGTCGTCTTGACGGTCCAGGTCCTGCTCGTCTGGGGCGGCACCGCGGTGCTCGTGCGCACGATCGCTCCGCGGCGTGGCGCACGATCCGCGCTCTTCGTGATGGCGTTGTTTCTGAATTTCTACTTCGCCAAGGTGTTCGTCAACGGGCTCGAGTCGGCGCTCCAGTACGCGTGCCTCTGCGCGACGATCGGCTGCTCGTGGGACCTCGACGACCCGGAGGCCGTCGCCCGCGCGGGGAAGGGCCGGCTGGTATGGCTCGCCCTCTTGTGCGCGGCCACGACACTGGCGCGCTTGAGCGCGGGCGTATTCTCCGTGGCCACGCTGACCAGGGTTGCGCTCCGCGCGCCTCGCGGCCGCGCGCGCTCCGGTCCGGCGCTTGCGCTCATGGTCATGGTCTACGGGCTTCCGGTCGCCGCCTACTTCGTCACCAACTATCGCGACTTCGGCCACTGGCTACCGGTGAGCGCCGCGATCAAAGGGGCGTACCGGGGTGTCTACACGCTTCCGTTGCTCGTCACGATCGCCGCCGCGCTCGCGGTCCTCGGCCTCGTCTCGCGCGTCGCGCCGAGAGCCTTTCCGCTCGCCGTCTATGCCGGTGTCCAGACCACGTTCGATGCCGGAGTCCGAGGCGTGCTGGTTCCCGAGATCTGGTACCTCGTGCCGCACGCGGCGCTCGCGTTGATCACGGTACTCATGGCCAGGCGCCTGGCGCCCGCCTGGTCCTGGACCGCGGTCGCCGTTTTTGCCAGCGTGACCGTGTGGAGTTGGCGGGTGCGGCTGCGGTCCGACAGCTACTCCTCGTACACGACGGCGCGCAGCGTCGGGCGATGGATCGAGCACAACACCGATCCGCGCGCGATCGCGGCGGGATGGGACTGCGGCATTGTCGGCGCGTACTCACGCCGGCGCTTGGTCAATCTCGATGGCCTCATCAACTCCTGGCAATACAAGGAGCAGTACCTGGACACGGGGCGTGAGCAGGCCTTCATCGACACCGACGGTCGCGTCGACTTCATCGTGCAACCCGTGCCCCTCGCCTCGCTCGAGACCGATTCACCCCTGTTCGTCGACCATGGCGTCGACTTCTCGGAGTGGCATCTCGCACACATCGAGTGCACGACGTTTCGGTCCGTGCTCGCCCGCTCTGACGAGGCGGTGGTGCACCTGGTCCTGGCGCGAGCGCCGCTCGGCCCTCCCATGAAGAGCGTCGTGGGTCCGAACGCCCGTCGCCTCTGCGCGGACCAGCGGCGCGCGGAGGCGCGCTGAGGCTGAGGATCGTGGTACCGCCATCGTGAGCGCGCGATCGCCGCGCGCGTCCACGATGGCGTTGGGGGTTCAGAGACCGGCGTCCACGAACTGGCCACAGAAGGCCGGGGTGATGAACGTTTTGACCGACCCGCATTTGCCTTCGTCGTCGCAAAGACCGCTCTGGCACTCCTCGTTCGCGCTCACGCAGACCTCCCCCGTGGCGCGGAGTGCACTGCACGTCCGAGGTCCACCGTCATTCGGGATGCATGCTTGGCCCGAGCCCAGGTACGAGCACTGATCGCTCGAACCCTTCGAAAACAACGGGGCTGAGTTGTTGCAGTCGGCTCCGACGGCCTTGAGCGCCGTGCAGGTGCCGATGGCGCCGCCGGCGGGGGGCCCGCCGGTGGCGGCAGCGCAGTACGCGCCCGGGACGCACTCGATCGACGCGCGGCAGCCGGCGGTCCCGATCGGAATGTTCCCCTTGACCGAAGCGAAGCACGCGGCCGAGATGGCTTTGAGCTCGGCCGCGTCCATCTGGCCGCAGGTGAACTTGCCCGCTTGGGCGCTGCCGCCGTTGTTGATGCGGCTGACGCAGTCGTTGCCCGCGGTCGGGTCGTACACGAGGTGGCCACCATCGGCGACGCCGGGGACCTCGGTTCCCACCAGGTTGTTGTCCCAGCCGGAGGCGCCATACGACTTGAGGCAAGCGGCCGTGTCGAACACGCCACCATCGAACGCCCCCGAGTCGGCGGCGCCGCCTTGTCCGCAGCAGGTGAGGACGCGCGCGCAGATGGCCTCGGCGATCGCGGGCGCCAGCTGGACGAGGGTGGGCCCATCGGCCGGTGCGTCGCTCCCGCCGTCCGGCGGGGGCGAGCGGTCGGTCGACTGATCGATCGCGGCGTCCAGACCTGTCACCGCCGTGTCGTCGTCAGAGCAGGCGACGAGACCTGCCGAGACCAGCCCGACTGCCGCGGTGAGTCCGGCAAGGATCGTCGCAAGTTTTCTCGAATCGCGCATAAGGGGGACCTCCTAGTCAATCATTAACGTAGCATGGCGCTCTGCAGTTTAGGTCGCGATCAAGAGGCCGCGTTCGACGAGCTCGTCTGCAAGTCGCGTCATGTCCGCGACGGACTCCGCGGAGTCCACGTCGTAGTCATGGGTGATCTCTTCGGCGACCTCGCGAGGCGTTCGCCCGCTGGTGATCCCCTCCCACAGGCGCGCGCCCAGCGCGTCGAGCCCGAAGTAGTCGCCCCGTGCGACGTCGAGCAAGACGAGCTCCCCGTCGAACACGCGGACGAAGACGTGCGGCGCGGCCTTCGCGTGACCATGACTACCGATGGGCATCTCGTCCCTCCATGAGGTGTGCCAGGACATCGCCTGCAGCGCCCAGGCCCGACAGCTTTCGCGGACGGGACAGAGCGTAGACCGGAACGATGTCACACAGCGCGCGAAGCTGCGAGAGCTCCCGCGCCTGAAGCATTGGGTCGTCCACGAGCATCCGGGGAATGCACGGGATGATCGTAGCAAGGAGATCGTGACCACGCAGACGCCTGAGCGACGGCGAGTCGACCTCCGTGAACTCGAGCGCGACGAGCGCGCGGAGACGAGCGGGATCGAGCGCTATGCGCGTCGCGGACACGTAGACCTTCAGGTCTTCGGCCCCGCGCTCGATCGCCAGGGCGTCACGCGCATCACCGTGGAGGAAATGCTCGGCGTCCGAGGGCGTGACGAAGCACTGGCCAGCGTCCAGCTCGAGCCGAGCCATGTCGTCGGAGAGGAGCGCGTACCCCGGTCTCGTGCATAGCTCGGCCGCGGCGCTCGACTTCCCGGCACCCGCCGGTCCGATGCACGCGATGGCGCTGCGGTCGAAGGCGACGGCACATGCGTGGAGCGTCAGCTTGCCCTGGAGATGCCGCAGGAGCGCCTCGGCGATGCCGCCTCGAACCTTCGCGACCATCTTCGGATCGGCGGACGGATCGGCCGTGAAGACCGCAGAGCCGCCCGCGCGATCGCAGCGGAGCGAGCCGACGTCGGCCCATTCCGCGAAGAGCCACGTGTCGTCGCGACCGAGTCGGTACGCGACCGCGCCATCGACGCGCAGCTCCGCGAACCACTCGGTCCCCGAGGCAGAAGCCAAGCTCATGCCTCCATCCCGAAGCGCTGCACGAACGCCTCCATCGCGAGCACCCGCCAGACGGGAGCCCATAGCGCGGCGCTCTCCTGGGACGCCGGCGCGGCCATCAGGCGCCGAGCCACGGCCGCGAGCTCGTGCTCGTTCACGAGCCCGGCGGCCACGAGCGTGCGCGCCGTCAGGAGGTCTCCGAAGGCTGCGAGCCCGCCGCCCGCTTCGACGAGCTCGGCGAACGCCGGCTCGAACCACGCCTTGTCCGGCCGCGTGCGCACCGTGTCCGGAATGGCTCCCTTCA
>JAYTBL010000797.1:0-7746 GCA_043736975.1 Polyangiaceae bacterium | reverse complement strand
CGACGCACAGCGCGCTGCGCTCCGCGGGATGCACCTCGAAGATGGGATCGGCGCCGAGCTGGAGGTTGAAGAGGATGCACGCCGGCGTGCTCTTGCGCACCGGCGCCGCGCCCGCGGTCTCGGCGTGGTAGCCGATGGCGTTGACGGTGCAGGCCACGGGCGGCTTCTCGTCGATGAGCGCGGCGGGCGTCACGCCCTCGACGGCGCGCTCGAGCGCGAGGTACGCGACGTCGAAGTTACGGAGCGCGTGCGTGAGATCGATCATGCCCTGCGCGACGGGATGGAAGCGCGGGTGCGCATGGCGCTCGATGACGCGCACCGTCCGCGGCGCGATGAGCGTGGCACCGCAGACGACGTGACCGGGATCCTGGCTCATGAGGTAGCCGCTCGCAGCCCATCGCTGATCGCGGGTGCCGCCCACGAGCTGGTCCTCGGTCTGGCCGGCGGCGAGGGCCGGGCGGCGGGGGAGCATGCCGGACCATCTGCAGCCCCCGTGCCCCTGGAACGAGCTCGGAAATCGTTGAAAAATCCCCTTCTTGGGTCGCATGTGGGTAACGCTCGTACCCCACGACCGGTCCGCCTCGGATCCAGCGCGCGGTGCGGCCTGATCCTCTCCCTCCTCTGTCTCGCGGCCTGCCAGCGGTCCACGCCGAGCGGCCACGCGGTCGCGGAGCAGGCCGACGCCGGGCCCGCGCGCACCGCGACTTCGGCGGGCGAAGCGGGCGCGCCCGAGGCTGCGCCCGCGCGCGTCGAGCGCATCCGGGTGCCTGGCGATCTCGTCGCCTCGCTCGTGCGCTCGAGCAGCGGCGCCGCGCCGACCACCATCTTCCTGCCAGGCATCTGCTCCAGCTCGCTCGGCTACCTCATGGCGTTTCCCGAGGCCGCGCGGCGGCAAGGCGGCGTGGTGGCGATCGACGGCGATCAACCGTGCGGCAACCTCGTCGGCTATCGCTCGTTCTCGTGGGACGCCGCGAAGCTCCACGCGCGCATCGAGGCGGCCGCCGCGGCAGCGGGCCTCACGGCGGTGCCGCGGGAAGGACTCACGCTCGTCGGCTACTCGCAGGGCGCGGCGCTCGGCGAGCAGCTCGTGCAGCGCTACCCGACTCGCTACGCGCGCGTCGTGCTCATCGCGCCGCCCACCGACCCCGCGGCGGCTCGCTTCGCCGAAGCGCGCGCCGTGGTCACCATGTCGTGCTCGCGCGACATCCCGTGGAAGATGAAGGAGGCGACGAGCCGCTTCGTGAAGGCCGGAATCCCGAGCACGTACCTCGAGATGCCGGGCTGCACGCACGGCGGTATGACCGAAGCGGAGGCGACGTTCGACGCGGCGTTCGACTGGCTACGGGCGAACGCGCGCCCCACGAGGGCAGACGCGACCGCGCAGCCGATCGTCGGCGACGGCTGACCGCCTGGATCAGCGATCGTCGAGCTTGCCGTCGAGCAGGTCGAGGCGCTGCTTCGTGGCGTCGAACTGCTCGCGCGTCACGAGCTTGCCCTCCTCGAGCATCGTGAGGAGCGTGCGGGCGAAGAGCGCCAACGAGTCGACGTCGTGCTGGAGCTGCGCGCAGCGCGCCTCCATGGAACCGCCCACCGGCGCCGCGGCCGCGGCCTGCGGCGCGCCGCCGCCCGAGATCCCGCCCTGCGTGACGCCCTGGGTCTTCGTGCCCGTCGACCACTGCATCGGGCTGTTGAGGCTCGACGTATCGTACGGCGCGGGCCCGCCTTGCGGCGGAGGCATCCCCGGCGTCATCCCCGGCTGCACGCCGTACGGCGACGGAGCGCCGCCCAGCGGCGGACCGCCCTGCTGCGGAGGCATGCCTTGCTGCGCGCCGTCGGGGAACGCCGCCGGTGCCACGAGACCCTTGAGCCAGCCCATCGCCATGTTCGTCCTCCGCTGCGCTACGTTGGTTGCCGAGTGAGACTATCTCATCTGCCGAAGGTGATGGTCCTCGGCGCGCTGGTGGGCGTCGTCGCCGGCGTCGCGTCGACGGTGTTCCTCCTCCTGCTCGACCTCGCGACGCACGCCCGGGAGACGCACCTGGAGATCGTCTACGCGCTCCCGCTCGCCGGGATCGGCCTCGGGTTCGTCTACGAGCGCTGGGGCGTCCCGATCAAGGGCGGTAGCGATCTGGTGATCGACACCGTCCACGAGGCGCGCGCGCAGATCCCGCTGCGCCTCGCGCCGATGGTGCTCGTCGGCACGTTGCTCACGCACCTCTTCGGCGGCAGCGCGGGACGCGAGGGCACCGCGGTGCAGATGGGCGCGAGCCTGGCCGACGCGATCAGCCACCGTCTGCGCCTCGCGCCCGAGCTCCGTCGCCTGCTGCTCGTCGCCGGGATGGCGGGCGGCTTCGGGTCGGTCTTCGGGACACCGTTCGCAGGCGCGGTCTTCTGCGTCGAGGTTCTTGCCATCGGCCGCCTCGAGCTACGCGGGCTCGTGCCGGCGTTCATGGCCGCGGTCGCCGGCGACTTCACGTCCCGTCACCTCGGCATCGTGCACACGCCTTATCCGCAGATCGCGTACGCCCCCGTCACGCTGCTGCTGCTCGCGAAGCTGGTGCTCATCGGCGTCGCGATGGCGCTCGCCGCCATCGCGTTCGTCGAGCTCACGCATCGCCTGAAGGCGCTTCTCCAGGCCTGGATCCCGCGGCTGCCGGTCCGGATGTTCGTGGGCGGTGTGGTCGTGGTCATGATGTGGCAGCTCGTCGGCGACAGCGACTACCTCGGGCTGGGCGTCCCCACGATCCTCCGCGCGTTCCGCGACCCGAGCCTCCCGAGCTGGGCGTTCGCCGCGAAGATCGGGTTCACGTCGATCACGCTCGCCGCCGGCTTCCTGGGCGGCGAGGTCACGCCGCTGTTCTTCGTGGGCGCGACGCTCGGCTCCGTCATGGCGCGGCTCACCGGTCTGCCGATCGAGCTCGGCGCGGGCGTGGGCCTCGCGGCGGTGTTCGGGGCCGGGGCCAACGCGCCGCTGGCGCTCTCGATCATGGCCGTGGAGCTGATGGGGCCCCACATCATGCCGCACGTCTTCGTGGTGACCGCGGTCGCGTTCCTGCTCGCCGGGCATCGCGGCATCTACGTCGCGCAGCGCGTGGCGCGAACGAAGTACGGCGTACGCGTCGATCCGCTCAAGGCGCTACGCGACTACCACCGCTGATCACTTCTTCTTCGCGGCCGACTTCTTCTTCGGCTTCTTCTTGCCGTCGCGCTTCGTCGTCTTCACCGCGCCGTCGATGACCTGGCGGAGGTTCTTCTCGAGCCCGAGGCGGAAGTCCTCTTCCTGCGCGCGCGCGAAGCGCTCCTCCATCTGCGCCGCGACCGTCTCGCTGAGCTCGCGCCCGAGCGCGCGCTCGACCTTGGGGAGGAAGTCCTTCTCCTCCTCCTTCACGTGGTGCTCGAGGACCTCGCGGAGGACGGTGCAGCAGGCCTTGAAGTCCTTGCCGGTCCGCGCGGTGTCGGCACGGAACAGCGAGAACTCGACGACGCCGTGCTCGGCCAGCGCCTCGCCGAGGCTGTCGGTCATGCCCTTCTTCTTCTCGAAGGCGGGATAGAGGATCTCGCGCTCCGCCGCGTCATGCCCCACCAGGAGCCCGGCGAGCTCGTCGAAGATCTTCTTGCGATTGCCGTCCTTCGCCTTCTCGAGCTGGTCGAAGAGCTTGTCCAACTGGCGGTGCTGCGACTCGAGGAACTCGGTTGCCTTCATGTGATGATGCCTCGTACTAGCCATCACTCACTGCCGGCGTTCCGGTCAACGCGGCAAACCGACGCAGAGCGCATTTCACCCCGCGTGGGATAATTGGGAGATGGTCTCGAGGTCGATCGCCAGCGCTCTCGCGATCACCGCGTTGTCCGCGTGGGCAGGCTGCATCTCCTCGCCCTCCCTCACCACCGCGAACGAGGTCGTCGCGAGCGGTGACGGCGGAAACCCCACCAGCGACGACGGTGGCACCGCCGGCGAGACTGCGCCCGGCTCCGACGGATCGCCGGACGATCCCGCGCAGGTCGCCTGCGTCGCCGCGTGCCCCGCCGGCGGCACGTGCGAGGGCGGCACCTGCGTGCTCTCGTGCCCGGGCATCGCCTCCTGCAAGTCGGGCGTGAAGTGTCCGGCGGGCATCCCCTGCCGGGTCTCGTGCGTCGGCGCGCGGAGCTGCGGGCCCGTCGACTGCAGCACCGCCTCGACGTGCCGCGTGGACTGCAACGGCGAGTCGGCGTGCGGCCGGATCACCAGCGCCGCTCCCTCCACCGAGATCGTCTGCACCGGCAAGACGGCCTGCAAGGAGGCCGGCTGCAACGGCGATACGTGCACCGTGCAATGCGAGGGCGACGCCTGCAAGGCGCAGGAAGTGAAGTGCTGCGCGACCACCTCGTGCACCGTGAACGGCGCCGCAGGCTCCTGCAGGTAACAGCTGCCCGCTACCCAAGCGTGGCGGGGCGGGCGATGCGCGCGCTTCTCGTCGAGGTCGAGGCGCGGCGTCCCGATGTTGCGCGCGTGGTGGCAGCTCGAGGTGAGGTTCCTCGAGCGCGTGACGGCGGCGAGCTTCTTCTTGCCGGCGGGCTTGCGCTCGTTCGTCTGGACGACCACGTCCAGGGCGGGAGCGGTCGTCGGTGCCTCGCCGAAGACCTCGATCCCGAAGCAGAATTGCCACGCGGGACGCACCTCGAATTCCACCGGACGAGGCCACACCTCCTCGCTCGCGACGACGGCAAGGCAGCGCATCTCCGCGATGATCGCGCGTTTGCCTTGCCCGGGCCCTTGCTCGAGAAGAGGTGAAAGTCGTCGTCGAGTGCTTCGAGCTCGGCCGCGAGTGTCTTCAGTGGCCCTCGCTCAGTCGTCGACTGCACGTCCCGTCACCAGATCATTTCGATGCATTTGCCACGGTAGCTTCGACACGGACCACGTCGAGAGCAGCACGTCTGGGCACAGAACCTCGCCCGTGCCCTTCTTCAGCACGCAGCGGCTCCTCGATGCCACCGCTTCGGTTGCGCCGAACTCCTCGAGGTCGCCCTTGGCGGTCAGGGCGAGCACGAAACTGCCATCGGAGCGAACGAGGTCCTTCACGCCCGGCCCGAGCGTCGCGCCGATCCCATCGAGCTTCGGCTTCCCGCTCTGACCGACCCCGCCCCAGCACACGACCGTGCAGGTCGCCTGGGCGATGCCGCATCCCCACGCGTCCGTGACGGCGACCATGGAAGCGACGAAGCCGGCCGGGACCCTCGTGGACCCGGTCGTCGACCTGACGTCGGTACACGTCACCTCGCCCGCCGCGTCTCGCGCACAGAGAAGGCCATCGAGCGCCTCAGTGCTTGCCGCGAGCTCCACGATTCCAGTCGCGCCGGCGAGCTCCTCCGAGGGCCGCGGGAGCGGCGCGTCGCCGAGGATCTGCTGGCCCCAGCAGCGCACCTTCTCGTCGAGCGGGATGCCGCACGTGCGGGCGAGTCGCCAGGCGAGCCGCGTGGACACGCTATCCGAGAGGACCGTCACCTTCTGCGGAGCCTTCGCGAGGTCGTGGAGGGGCACCAGGCTGGCCTGCAGCCGCGACGTTCTTGGCGGTGCCGGGCAACGTGACCTGCGTGGGCGCGCTGACGTAGGCGTCATCGGAGCCGATGCCGACCTGGCCTTTCTCGTTGGCACCCCAGCAGTGCACCGCGCCCGCGGAGGTGAGCACGCAGCTCGTGCCGGTCGGCGAGGTCGCGACCTGAACGACGCCGCTCGGCAGCCCACTCACCTGCAGTGGGACGGCGCGTGCGGCCGTCGCGAGCGACGCGGCGTTCGGAGTGACGATGCGGCGCCTCCAGCACCACACGGTGCCGTCGGTCTTGACCGCGCACGACGACGAGATGGAGACGACGTTGCTCGTGAGGCCTGCGAGGTTTCGCGGCGCGGCTGCGGGCTTCTGGTCGCCGGTGCCGAGGCTTACGAAATCGTTCGAACCCCAGCAGCGCACGGCACCGGTCTTGGTTCGCGCGCTTGCGAGCGGCGTTCGATCTTCGGCGTGCATCACGACGCCGACGACATCGCGCTTAGCGACGACGGCCCCTGGCCCGGCCGCTTCGCGCCTGTCCGCGGACACCTGCAGCGGCGGCGATCCAGCGCACGTCGACATGGATTGGCTTGGTCTCTCCGCCATCTCGATGCGGCCCTGCCGCTGCGCGTGTGCTCCCGTGAAGGCGCCCTTCACGTGCCCAAAGAGCTCGCTCTCGATCAGATTCTCCGAGAGCGTTTACGTGGCCGACGCCGACGAGACGCTCCGCTTCGAGGCGGCGCCCGCGCCGGACGACGACGTGCTCCCCGTCGTTCGCGCCTCGGATCTCGACGACGGCGACACGCTCGCGCGCTGGCTCGTCGATACGCTCTGGGCGCGCGCCGCCGTCGGTGTCCTCGGCGGCGCGCCCGAGTGCTGCAAGTCCTGGCTCGCGCTCGTTCTCGATGTCGACGATCCGGCATCTGCCGCGCGCGACAGATCGAGCTCGCATCCGTTCCCATCCACGTCATCACCGTCCCCGTCCTCCGCCTCGATCGCGGGCGCGATCAGGCGCGCCTTCGCGATGCCATCCGCCGCCACGCGCCCCGCCTTCTCGTGCTCGACCCCTTCGTTCGCCTCCAACGCATCGACGAAAACGACGCCGGTGAGGTCTCGGCGTTGCTCGGCTACCTCCGCACCCTGCAGCGCAACCACGACGTCGCCGTCCTCGTTGTGCATCATGCACGCAAGAACGGAGGCGGCGGCGCCCAGACCGGCCAGGCCCTTCGCGGAAGCGGCGACTTCCACGCGTGGGGGAACTCCAACCTCCATGTCCGCCCGCAGAAGGACGCGCTCGTCCTCACCATCGAGCACCGCGCCGCCGCCGCTCCCGATCCACTTCGCCTCCAGCTCGTCGTCAGCGACGATGTTGACGTCCACCTCGCGGTCGCCGCGAGCGACATGCCTATCGAGCACGATGCGCCTCGCGATCTCGATCCTCTCGTGATCGACGCTCTTCGCCGCGCCGGCCGTGCCCTCAGCCGCTCGCAGCTGCGCGCAGAGCTCCGCGTCCGCAACGAGCGGCTCGGTGATGCCCTCGTGCGTCTCGTCGCGGCCGGCGCCCTCATCCGCTCCGGCGACCGATGGGTCGTTCCCGTTCCCACCCCTCAAGAGGAAGCGGGAACGGAACGACCTCCGCGCGCCGACACCGCTCTCGACCCCGCGCCGTCTCGGCGATCCTCGTCACGCGACGCTCCCAGGCGCGGGAACCGAGACGAGCTTCCCCCACCCGAGCGCGAGACGATCGGCCGCGCAGAGCGCGAGCCGGTACAGCGCCGCTTCACGCGTAGCGAACGACGCGCCACACGAGCTTTGTTCTGGCGGCCTTGTCTCGGGGCCATGACAGAAGCGCCGACCAGACTTGGTCATGGAGCACGACCTTCCGGAGCGTCCCCTCACCGGTCTCGGCAAGCCGCATCAGCGCGGCGTCGATTCTACCGGCCGCGTCCCAATGGATGTTCCGAAGATCTAACTCAGCCTGCGAAGACCACGCAAGGCTCCACAGCTTCACTCGCGAGCGTGGTGCTCTCGCAGTCGCCGCATGACCTCATCATGCGGCACGAACGGGCCAGCGCGGTCATCGTCCGTGATCTCAGCCACGGCTTGAAGCATGGCAGGCGTGGCTTCCTCGTTCGCTTGGGCGACGGGTTCGACGGGCAGCGGCTTGGCGGACATGCCCTACCGTACTACGCCGACCGCGATTGACGCTCACCGCTCACCGCTC
>JAYTBL010000796.1:0-7747 GCA_043736975.1 Polyangiaceae bacterium | reverse complement strand
TCCTGCCCACGCAGATCGAGGGCGACAGCATCGTCGTCCCGCGCGACCCGAGCAACAGAACCGAGGCGGCGCCCTGGAACCGCGATGCCGGGCTGAACTTCCAGTTCAACGGGCAGCTCTTCATCTACGTCCACGGACACAACACCAACAACGCCGCCGGCTCCTACGGCTTCCCCACGTTCTGGCTCCCGCCCGAGGTGATGGTGAAGAACGGCGGACTCGCCCGGCGCGATGCGATCGTCAACGGCAAGGTGTTCCTCGCGAAGGACTACCTCGACGTGAAGTCGGCGTCCGCGATCCCCAACGCGATCCTCGCGGCGTTCTGTCACTGGGACGGCGGGCAGCTCGCCACCGACGAGGTGCTCGACTTCGTCACCGCGAGCCCGCCCTCGCTCGCCAACGGCAACGGCTGCGGCACCCAGACCGGCGGCGTGACGACCGGCGGCCGCTGCGCGCCGCTCGCGTCGATCAACGCGACCTCCGACTCGGGGCAGGGCGCCAACCTCCCCTACTACTATCCGTACTTCGCCGACCCGCAGCCGACGAGCGAGGCGGCCTCAAAGATCGCCGCGCCCGGCCGCATGACCGGCGACGTGGTCAAGCTCAACGCGGGCGACGCGGAGGGCTGGATGGACCTGCACGGCAACCTCGAGGAGGCCGCGCTCGACGTGACCGGCGCGACCTTCACGGGCAACTTCGGCTTGAAGTACCGTGGCATCGGTTACAACAGCTCGCGCGCGCTGACGAACCCGACCGCGCTCAGGTACCCCGAGTACAAGGCCGGCTACACGGGCGGGCGCTGCATGCGTTTCAAGTGACGACCCGCGCGCGCGCGGGGTATCGTGCGCGCGTCGATGAAGAAGAGGCGCGATCCGGAGGAAGAACGCTTCCTCGAGAAATACCGGCCGGATGACTGGCCGCGTCCTTCGGTCACCGTCGACCTCGTGATCCTCACCGTGCAGGACCACGATCTCCAGGTGCTCCTGGTGAAGCGCAGCGAGCATCCCTTCAAGGATCGCTGGGCGCTGCCGGGCGGTTTCGTGCGCGTCGCGGACGATCGCAAGAGCCAGGGCGAGGACCTCGACGCTGCGGCGCTCCGTGAGCTCGAGGAGGAGACCGGCCTCTCGCAGGCCGTCTCGGGGCGCTTCTTCCTCGAGCAGGTGAAGACGTTCGGGCGGCCCGGCCGCGATCCGCGCATGCGCGTGATCAGCGTGGCGTACTTCGCGCTGGTGCGCCCCACGCTGGTTCCGCTCATCCGCGCCGGCGGCGACGCCTCGGGCGCGCGCTGGTTCAGCGTCGCCGAGCTCGACCTCGAAGGAGCGCAAGACGAAGCGCTAGCGTTCGACCACGCCGAGATCCTCGCCGCCACGCTCGCGCGGGCGCGCGCCGACCTCGACCGCAGCACCATCGCCTTCGAGCTCGTCGCCGAGACGTTCACCATCCAGGAGCTCCGCGGCGTCCACGAGACGATCGGCGGCGCGCCGCTCGACCCCGGCAACTTCCGCAAGAAATTCCTGCGGATGATCGAGGATGGGCTCATCGAGCAGGCGCGCGGAAAGCGCGCGACGGCCTCGAAGCCGGCGAACATCTATCGATTCGTGCGCGCCGCGGTTTGACGCACGGAGACTCGTCTGTCATCTTCCACCGGCCAATGGTGATCCGTCCCTGCGCCGCCGAGATCCAGATGAAGCCGAGGACGTCCGTCGTCTTCGCTTCGATCTGCGGTCGTCTCGACGGCAAGAAGGACAACACCTAACCGCGCCAGCCCGTTCTCCCCGGACCCCCGGACGCCTGGCGCGTCATCCAAGGGCGGTCCGGACCGAGAGTGCGGTCATGAATGCGCGCGAAGGCCTCGAGGCCTCCCAGAGAAGACGGAAACGACCGGTCGCCCACGAGCAGACGCGAGAGATCGCGCTCGAGGGGCGACCCGAAGCGACCAACGTTTTGTTCGAGAAGAAGCGTGTCACCCCGACCCGCGAGCTGGTCGAGCTCGCGTGGCCCATCGCCGCCGCCATGCTCGGTGAGGTCGCCCTCGGTCTCGTCGATACCAAGCTCGTCGGTGGTCTTGGTCAGGGTGCACTGGGCGGCGTCGGCATCGCGACGACGTTCATGTTTCTCGGCTACGCGGTGGTGTTCGGCATCATGCGCGGGGTCAAGGTGCGGACCGCGCACGCCATCGGTGAGGGCCGCGGCCTCGACGGCTACGTCTACGCGCGCTCGGGGATGATCCTCGGGTTCGTGCTCGGCATCGCGATCCTCCTCGCGTGCCGTGACGTGAGCGGGCTGCTGCGCGCGCTCGGCACCGATCCGGCGATCGTGCCCTACGCGAGCGATTTTCTCGCCGCCGTCACGCTCGGCGCGCCGCAGACCTGCGCGCTGGCTGCGCTCATCCAGCATCGCCAGGCGATCGGCGACTCGCGCACCCCCATGGTGGTCGGGATCGCGGGCAACGCGTTCAACGCGGTGTTCGCGTGGTCGCTCATCTACGGGCACCTCGGGCTACCAGCGATGGGGGTCCGCGGCGGCGGCTGGGCGACCGCCACCACCGAGACCCTGGAGCTGGCGGTGATGGCCGTGCTCCTGGTGCGCAGCGAGAAGCGCGCGCGCGCCGCGCAGATCACCGCGCTCCCGGTGATGTCCCTGAGGCAAGCGACCCGTGACGTCGCCGAGCTCGGCGTGCCCACCGGCCTCCAGTTCGGCGTCGAGTCGCTCGCCTTTGGTGCGTTCACGGTGGTGCTGGGCGGGATCGGCGGCGCGCAGATCGCGGCCCACCAGATCGCGCTCAACGTCATCCGGGTTTCGTTCCTCCCGGGGGTGGCCATCGCCGAGGCGGCGAGCGTGCTGGTCGGCCGCGCGCTCGGCAAGCGAAGCGTGCCCGAGGCGGACGCGGCAGCGAAGAGCGCAGTGCTGATGGCCATCGCGTTCATGGCGGCGTGCGGGGTGGTCTTCGCGCTCGCCGGCGGGCTCATCGCGGCCTTCTTCTCGAGCGACGCCGAGGTGGTGACCGTCGCGCGGCGGCTGCTCTTCATGGCGGCCGCGTTCCAGGTGCTCGACGCGGTGAACCTCGTCTATCGCGGCGCGCTGCGGGGCGCGAAGGACGTGCGCATCGCGGCGATCATCGGGATCGGCACGATGTGGCTCTTCATCCCGACCGCCGCGTGGTTCCTCGGCCGGCAAGCGGGCCTCGGCGCGCTCGGCGGCTGGATCGGCTTCCTCTGCGAGACCACGGTGGGCGGCACCCTCGTGTGGCTGCGCTGGACGAAGGGCTCGTGGCGCAAGAACTACGCTCCGAGGACCGACTGAAAAACGCCGGCGCGTAGCGCGGCGGCCAGGTCGCATCCCCCGAGACCAAGGCGCGCTCTCCGGCGCGCAGCGCCCTTCGCCGAAGGCGATGCGCGCCGGGCAGGTCGCATCCCGGGGAGGCTCACGAAGTGAGGGGCGGAGCCCAACAAGGAAAAGCCCGCATGGCCGGGGATGCCATGCGGGCTTGGTGTTCGGTGCTACGCGGAGGGAGGGAGGAGGACGTTGAGCCCTCTGCGTACCCGAAGTCTGTGGGCCTCGACTCAGGCCGGCGAGCTGTTGCGGCGGCGGCGGACGAGGACGAGAGCGCCGAGCCCGAGGAGGCCGAGGCCTGCCCAGCCGCCCGTGGAGGTGGCGGTGCCGGCCGTCTTGCAGCCGCAGCCGCTGTCGGCCGCGGGGCCGTCGGGGAGGTCCGCGTCCTCGCCGGCCTTGGTGCCGCCGACGTCCGCGCCGTTCGCGCCGATCTTGAACATCTGCTCCGGAGAGTCCGGATCGTTGGAGACGACCGTGATGTCGGAGGCCGCCGCGCCGGCGCCTCCCGAGTTGAACTTCACCTGCATCTCGTACGAGCCCTTCGGCGCGACCGTGATGCTGCCGCCGGGGACCGAGAACGCCGCGTCCGAGGACTTGAAGGACATGACGGCAGCCTTCTCGCCGCTGTTCGTGATGGTGACCGTCTTCGAGGCCGAGCCGCCCGACTTCACGTTGCCGAGGTCGATGCCTTCGGTCGGCGCGTGGACGTTGGGGAGCGGGATGTGGACGAGCGTGCTCTGGTACGCGACCTTCGAGGTCGGGACCGTGTAGGCCTTGGAGTACGCGTCGATCCCGATGTTGGTGCTGAAGCCGTAGCCGAACACCTTGGTCATCGAGACGAAGGGCTGGACGGCCATCGAGCCCGAGACCTTCATCTCGCCCTCGACCTGCGCCATGATCTCCATGAAGTCGCCGTCCTCGGCGTCGACGATCGCCTGGCCGGTGCCGACCGTGATCGGCTCGTTCGAGCCGGCGAGCATGACCTTGGTGGTCTTGTACTCGAACGTCGGCTTGGTCGAGGCGCGGACGCCGATCGTGCCTTCCCACTTCGTGGGGTCGAGGATCGCGTCGAACTTCGAGAAGGGCTGGGAGAAGAGGACCGAGTTCGCGAGGTCGGGCGCGTTGAGCTTCGTCTGCACCATGGTGAAGCCCCAGGGCGCGAACTGCTGCGTGGCCTTCGAGTCGTAGGCGAACTTGGCACCGGGGATCTTGTTGACGATCTTGTCGGCGTCGAACGCGAACGTCGCGTTGAGGCCGAACGCCGAGACCTTGAGCTGGAGCGACGGGGTCAGCGTGTGGCGGACCTTGACCGAGCCGTCGGTCTGCGAGCCGTTCGCGGCCTTGAGGACGATCTTCTTGTCGCCGGCCCAGGAGGCCTCGACGACGGCGCCCTTCGGCATGTCGATGCTGTAAAGCGGGCCACCAGCGGCGACGGGATCGATCTTGATGACCGCGCGGACCTGCGCGACGCTCGGCCCGAGGAAGCCAGTGTCGATCGACGTATCGAGACCCTGGTTGTAGTCGAACTTCAGCGCAGCGGAGCCGGTCGAGGAGTTGTCCCCGCCCGCGGGCGACGAGGCGGTATCGGCATGCGCCGAGGCGGCGGCGAACGAAACGCCGGCCGTGACGGCCATCATCATCCCGAAGCGAAACGCGGTCCGAAGCGTGGTGTGCGAGCGCATGATAAAATCCTCCTGGCCGCTCGCCATCGGCGAACGGGTCCTTGTCCCTGTTGGTCCCTTCTCGATGCCTACGTTGCCCCGAGGCTCCGAGTCAGGTTGTACAAGACTCTGCAGCACGCATTGTGCCGCCGATGTAGGACACCGTGACTGTGCAAAATTCGCGTATTTACGGAGCTTGCGAGGCAGACTTACACGTACGCTGTAGTAGCTCTGTGGAATACATGATCCAGGGGTGGATCCCTTCGAGGGATCCGAGGTCTCGCGAATCGCGCAGTCCGTCGCTCAAGGATGACGCTCTCCTCCTAGGATCGAGTCCGTGGTGAACGTCTCGGCACGCACGGCGCTCGGGGGGAAGACGTGCCCGCGCTGCGCGGCGACCTTCGACAACGACGCCGTCTTCTGCGCGAAGGACGGGACCCGGCTGGAGCCGGAGGACGAGCGACCCCCCGACAGCGACCCGTACATCGGGCAGGTCATCTCCGGGGACATCGAGATCCTGAGCGTCGCCGGGGTGGGGGCGATGGGCCGGGTCTACCGGGCCCACCAGCGCGGCATCGACCGCGACGTGGCGGTGAAGATCCTCCACCGCGAGCTGTCGGGCAACACCCAGCTGGTCCAGCGCTTCCACCGCGAGGCGAAGATCGCCAGCAAGCTCCAGCACCCGCACGTCGTCGAGGTCTACCTCGCCGGTCAGCTGCCCGACAAAGCGCTCTTCATCGTGATGGAGTTCCTGGACGGCATGTCCCTCGGCGCGGCCCTCGCCGCGGCGGGCGGCACGTTCAACCCCGCGCGCGCGCTCTCCATCGCGCTCCAGATCTGCGACGCCGTGGGTGAGGGGCACGCGCGCGGGATCGTGCATCGCGATCTCAAGCCGGAGAACGTCATGCTCGTGCGCCGCGCCGAGATGGGCGACTGGGCGAAGGTCCTCGACTTCGGGATCGCCAAGGTCGCGGTGGGCGAGCAGTCGATGCAGACCGCCGCCGGGCTCGTCTTCGGGACGGCGCGCTACATCTCGCCCGAGGGCGCGCAGGGCGCCAACGTCGGTCCCTCGGGGGACGTCTACTCGCTCGCCACCATCGTTTACCAGATGCTCGCGGGGCGGACGCCGTTCGACGCCGAGCCGGTGGGCCTCCTCATCAAGCACATTCACGAGGCGCCGCCGCTCCTCACCTCGTGGCCGCGCGCCGCCGACATCCCGGCGCCGCTGGCGAAGGTGGTGATGGACAACCTCGCGAAGGATCCCAAGCAGCGAGCGCAGGGCGCGCGCGCGTTCGGGGCCCAGCTCGCGCAGGCCGCGAAGGAGTCGAACATCGCCATCTCCGAGGTGGGGATCGTGGCGCGCCTCAGCAACGTCGACCTCGGGCAACGCATGTCGCTCGATCCGACGATCGACGACGCGGCGTCGCTGCATCCGCCGCTGCCGAAGATCGTGGTGACGATGCCGACGCCCGGGCCGACCCCGGTCTTGGGCTTCGGCTCGCTGACCCCGCCCACCACCACGCCTTCCCAGGCGCCGCCGGTGGCAGAGCCCAAGAAGCGACCGTTCGCGGTCATCATCCTCGCGTTCCTGCTGGGGGCGGCGCTCGCGGTGCTGATCACGCAGCAGGTGGCGAAGCGCGCGGACGCCGAGCACGACGCCTACGTCATCAAGACGCGCGCGGCGCTCGCGGACAGCCGCTACGTCACGCCGCCCGGCGACTGCGTGCGCGACCTGGTGGTGGCGGGCCTCAAGCGCTGGCCCAACGACATCGACCTCTTGCAGCTGCGCTCCACGGCGTCGATGGAGCTCGTCTCGCGCGCGATGGTGGCGCAGAACGGCGGAGACGTCGGCGGGGCGCGCGACCTGGCGCACGCCGCCACGCTGCTCGACCCCACCGATCACTCCGCCGCCCTCCTCCTCAGCCAGTACGACGACGAGGTGAAGGCGGTGGGGGCCGACGCGAGCGCCACGACCGGAAAGCCGCGCGTGCTCTTCGACGCGCTGCCCATCACGCACGCCGGTAAACGGGTCGACCTCGCGGCGCACATCGCCCTGGGCAACCTCGGGGCGCGCGCGAAGATCAGCGACGTACGCATGACGCTCTTCGATCACAGCGCGACCATCGACGGCGTGAAGATACCCGTGATCGCGGGCGGCCAGGCGCTCTACCGCGCAACGATGCTGGCGCCGAAGGCCGGAAACTACGACGTGGTCTTCGAGGCGACGCTCGAAGGAACGAACATCCGCGCCATCCGCGAGCTCACGGTGCTTCCTTGAGCTTCTGCAGCGCCTTCGCGCAGCGGAAGCCGATGCCGTGGCTGCGCAGCGTGGGCTCGCTCTTGAAGCGGTAGGTCGGACGCACCCAGGCCGGGTCGCTGCCGTTCCACGCGCCGCCGCGCAGGACTCGCTCGGTGCCCGTGCCGCCCACCGGATCGGTCTGCGCGCCGGGCGTGTACGGCGCGTACCAGTCGTGCGCCCACTCCCAGACGTTGCCGACCACGTCCTGCAGGCCGAACGGCGAGGCGCCATTGGGGAACGACCCGACCGGCGCGGTGGTCGCGAAGCCGTCGTCGACGGGGTACATCGCCGCGACCTCCTCGTTGTTCTTCTTGCCCCACGCCAGGCACTCCTTGCCGCACGCGTTGAGGCGGTTGTTGGAGGTGGGCGGCTCGTCACCCCACGGGTACTTGCGCCCGTCGGAGCCGCGCGTCGCGAACTCCCACTCCGCCTCGGTGGGGAGGCGGCGGCCCGA
>JAYTBL010000795.1:0-3124 GCA_043736975.1 Polyangiaceae bacterium | reverse complement strand
TGCCGCGCGCAGATCACACGCCGCGTGTCACCATCGACAAGCTGGTGATCTGCCGCGAGAGCTGGAGCTTCTCTCCGGCGTCCATGGCCTTCGCGGACGAGCCCGATGACATGGGCCGATTTCTCGACGCGCGGCGCTGGGCCCGCAAGCACGGGATCCCTCGGTTTGCGTACGTGCGCTCGCCGCTCGAGACCAAGCCGGTGTTCGTCGACTTCGATGCCCCAGCGTTCGTGAACATCCTGGCGAAGCTCGTTCGTCACGCGAAGAAGCAGGTCGGAGTGGAGCAGCCGATCACGATGTCCGAGATGCTCCCGACCCTCGACCAGACGTGGCTCGAAGACGCGGCAGGCGAACGCTACACGTCCGAGCTGCGGCTCGTGTGCGTCGACGGTGCTCGCTGAGATCTTCCCGGCGGCCCGTTACCTCGACGGCCTGACGATCCCGGAGGTGTAGTCCACGGTCAGGTACTGGTTCAGCCCGAAGGAGCCGGCCTCGAGCCGCTTCACCTCACCGTTCGGCCAGCGCACCTCCATGGCCACCTGGGCGAGGCCGGCCTCGCAGCCCTGCCCGCCGAGCCCGAAGAGGAGCGCGCGCGAGTCCGCGGAGCTGTAGGTCCCACGGCTCGACTTGATCTCACGAACGAGCTTCCTCTCCCCGATGAAGAGCGTGACCCGCGCGCCGATCGCGTCGCGGTTGATGGCGCTGCCGTCGCCGCGCAGCCGCACGCCCACCCAGCCGTTCTTCTGGCCGATCGCGTTCTCGAAGAGGAAGTTCGCGCGACCCTTGCCGCCATTGTCGCGCCCGCCGATGAGCACGTCGAGATCACCGTCGCCGTCGATGTCGGACCAGCCCACGTTCTGGCCGGCCTTCACGCGATCGGTCGTGCCGTCGCGGTCGTTGATACCGCTGGCCAGGCCCATGCTGGTGAACGTGCCGTCGTCGTTCTGGTGCATGAGCCCGAACCACGCCTTTTGATCGGGCGTGCGGTACGCGCTCTCGTACTTGCTGTCGCGCGTCACCGAGAGGTCGATGAGGCCATCGTTGTCGAAGTCGACCGCCGCGGCGTCGATGTCGCCCTCGTTGAAGGGCACCTTCTTGGTGAGCGCCGCGTTGACGAAGGAGAAGCCCCCCGCCGCGCCTTGGTTGACGAAGAGCATCGAGGGGTCGCTCCACTTGCGCGACTCGTCGGCGTCGACGGGGTGCGAGATCGCCGCGAGCCAGATGTCCATGAGCCCGTCGCCGTCGATGTCCTGGCAGTCGATGCCGAAGCCGTTCGAGCCGATCATCGCCTTGGGATCGCCGCCCGGCTGCGTCGCCGTGCCCTTGCCGGTGCTGGCCAGCCACGGGTTGCCGGTGGCGAGCGCGTTGAAGCCGCGCTTCTCGGCGACGTCGGTGAAGACGCCGCTGCCGTCGTTCTCCCAGAGCGTGCGCCAGCCGAGGCCGCTGCTCACGCCGTAGTGCGAGACGAAGATGTCGAGGTCGCCGTCGTTGTCGTAGTCGCAGGCGACGACGCCGTTGGTCGGCTGGCTGGGCGCGCTCTTGAGCCTCTGCGAGGCCTCCTTGAACGTGCCGTCACCCTTGCCCAGGTACAGCTGGTCGGCGATGGCGTCGTTGGAGCCGCCGTTACCGACGTACAGATCGAGGCGCGCATCGCCGTCGAAGTCGGCGAAGACGGCGTTCGCCGCCGCGACCGCGGTCTCGACGCCAGAGCTCGGCTTCACCATGAAGTGGCCCTTGCCGTCGTTCAGGTAAAGGGCGGAGGTCTTGCCGGTGAGGTCGATGTCCAGCCCGGCGAAGCAGTCTTGATCGCCGTCGTTGTCGACGTCGCCGAACACGAAGAACGCCGCCTGCACGCCGCGAAGCCCGGACTCGTCGCTGAAGTCACGGAAGGTCTTGTCGCCGTTGTTCACGTAGACGAGGTGCTCGAACGGGATCCCCTTCAGCGCGTTCGGGTAGAGGCTGTGCGCGACGATGTCGTCCTTGCCGTCGCCGTCGAGGTCGACGAACGCGAGGCGGCTGTGGTCGTTGATGGGGATAGGCGCGGGAGGGTTGGCGACGAAGTTCCCCTTGCGGATGCCGCTCGAATCCGAAATATCGGTGAAGAAGTCCTGCGTCGGGGCGACGAGGTCGCGCGCGGTGCAGGCCTCGTGGGGCGGCGCCGGCGCCGGTGGGGCGGTGGACTGGGCGTCGGTGGTGACCGTGCAAGCGGGCCCTGCGAACGCGGCGAACCCGAGCACGGCGGCGAGGAATACGTCCCTGGGGATGCTCACCGGCGCGGTGTAGCACAAATTTTTACGGTGTAAAGCTAGCCCCGTGACGGCTCAACGACACGTGATCGGGAGCTCGGCGCTGCTGATCACCGCCTCGCACTGCGCGGGGTTGCCCGAGGCGGCCGGTCGGCACGTCTGGAACTTCGTCGCTCCGCACAGCGAGTCGACGCCGGCGCCGGCCCGCGGCGCCGGGATGTACCCGGAGCCCGCGCAGGTGATGCCGGAGAGCGTGCACTTGGTCGCGGCCTTCTTCGCCGGAGGCGCCTGTTCTTCCTTGTTGCTGCAGTCGTAGTCGAACGACTTGCTCCCGTTCTTCTTGGTGTACGGCCCGGGGAAGTACGCCGTCTGTCCAAAGAAGACGTCGGGGTCGTCGTCGTCGCAATCGCCGCCGACGGTCGTCCATTCGGCGTCGGGCGGCTCGCACGAGGCCTTCGTCTCGCTCCCGCCGATCTCGTCTCCGTCGCGATCGCGGTAGTAGGTCTTGACGGCGCACGGCGGCACGGGGGCCGTCCCGATCGGCGGCGGCGGCGGCGAGGTCGGCGGCTCGACGTCACCGCTGGAGCCCGATGAGGAGGATGAAGATGACGAGGTCGTCCCGGAGCTACCGCCAGGCCCCCCGAAGAGATCGGACTGCGTGGCACCTCCGCACGCCGTCGACACCCCGCACGCGAGCACCAAGAAACAGCCAAGCCGTCCGCGCATCTGGCACCTCCGCCATCCGGCGAGCTGCATCGAGCGTGCCTCGCGCCGCGCGGTCGATTTTCGTGGCAATCGCGAAGATCGCCGGCTGCGGCAAGCGCGACCGATGTGCAGCCGCTGTCTCCACCCTGCAACTTCTGCAGAGCGAGAACGGC
>JAYTBL010000794.1:0-7762 GCA_043736975.1 Polyangiaceae bacterium | reverse complement strand
AGAACTGGAACTGCGCGCGCACGTAGTCGCCGAACGAGCCGGTGCTCGCGCCAGAAGGCAGCTGGTAAACGCCGGGGTAGCGCTGCGCTATGTCGCCGAGGCGCAGGCCGTCCAGCTCGTCCATCGTGATCAGTTGGTCGTCGTTGCCGAAGCGATCGGCCTCGGCGAACGGGTCGAAGCGAAGCGTCGCCACCGGCGCGATCACGTCGCGAAAGAACACCTCGGTCGCGAACGAGACGAAGATGGCGTCGCGCGCCTCGGGACGGATCTTGGCGCCGCGCGTGCCGTCGCGGCAGCCGCCGAACGCGGTCGCGGTGCGCGTGGCGTCGAAGCGCAGGGACAGGTGCATCGTGCGCGCCGGCTCACCGTCGTCGGCGGCGTGGGTGGCCGTCGCCTCGAGCTGCGCAAGCGCGGGAATGCCCGACGCGAGCCCGACGAGATCGGCGAGCGTCGCGCCTTCGCCGAGGGTCGTGCGGTCGTCGGGCGCGCCGAGCCGCAGGCCGACGTCGGGGCAGGCCCCGGGCTTGAGACCGTTGAACGCCTGCACCACCCTGCCCTCCACGCCCTCGAAGACCACGTTGGTGGCGGCGCCGCGGCCGCGGTACGAGCACTGATCGCTGTCCTGCAGGTTCACGATGGTCATGGTGCGGAACGCGAGCACGTAGCGATCGACGTGGATGGCCCAGCCGTCGACCACGTCGTTCGCGGTGAGGACGCGCGGTGAGCCGCGCGCCGTGACGGTGAACTGCGCCGAACCGAGCGGCAGCGCCTCGTCGGCCGGGACGCAGGCGGTCACCGCGAGCAGCGCGAGCGCCGGGAGCACGAACCAGGATCGCATCAGAATCCTCCTTCTAGGCCGAGGCTCGGCACGGTGACGGGACCGAAGGTTCGCGGCACGCAGCCCGGCGCGTCGCGCGTGATCCCGGCCAGCGGGAGCTGGGCCCCGCACCGGTAGCCCGTCGTCTCGGTGGAGAGCGTTGCGTTGAGGGCTTCGAGGATCACCGAGACGTACCCGCGGCGGCCGACCGTCCAGCGCTTCTCGAAGCGCGCGTCGAGGCGCACGAAGTCGGGCGCGCGCGCGGGCGGTACGCCCACGATCTGTCCGGGGTAGGAGGGCGCCTCGGGGTAGGTCGGCCCGCCGCTGTAGAAGACGAAGCGCGACCCGGCGCGCCACCCGCGCCCGAGGTCGACGCTGAGCGCAGCGTTGAGCACGTGTGGCCGATCATAAGAGGAGAGATAGCTCCGGTTCTCGGCGGTCCGCTCGGAGCGCGAGAGCGTGTACGCGAGGAGCCCGCCGATGCGGCGCGTCAGCTTGCGGCGCAGGCCGATCTCCAGGCCGTAGGCGGTGCCCTTGGTCTTGCTGAGGAGCGAGTCGCTCTTCTCGATGTCGATCAGCTGGACCTGCGCAGTGCCGAGCGCGTCGTTGAGATCATAGAACGCCTGGTGGAAGACGGTCGCGGTGCCGGAGATGTCGGACGGAAAATCGATCTCCACGCCAGCGCTCGTCTGCGCCGAGCGCTGCAGTCCGCCCTCGAGCCGCGCCACGCTCACCGCAGGCAGCGCGATGGGCGTGGAGGGCGGCTGCGTCACGAGCCCGTAGGCATGGACGATCCGCACCTTGTCGCTCACCAGGAAGCGCGCCGCGATGCGCGGATCGACGCCCACCGCGCGCGCCTTTTCCGAGCCGTACACGTCCAGGCGCATGCCGGGCGTCACCTCGACGTGCTGGTCGAGCACCAGCACCGCGTCGGCGCGCACGCCGGTCGCGAAGTCGGTCCGGGCCGCGAAGATCCGCCGCTGGCGCGCCACGACGTCGTCATCGTCCGCGAAGAGCGGAAGCGCGTCGGCCTGGTACTGATCGATGACGAGGTCGGCGCCCGCCCGCACGATCACGTTCTTCGAGACGGTCTGCTCGATCTCGAGGCGCGTCGCGAGCATGAGGTCCTCCGCGGCCCGGCGCGCCTCGACGCGCGTGCGATCGAAGCCGAGCGTCCCCGCCACGCGCATGCGCCCTCCCCCGCCCAGCGCGTGATCCCAGCGCAGGTCGAGGCGGTGGAACTCCGACGCGAACAGCACGATCTCGATCTCCTGCGGGACCTGCGCGTCCTTGGGCCGCGGCCGGTTGCCGACCGCAGCCTCCAGCGTGTCGCGGTCGGGGGTGGTGCGCTGCGTGGCGCGGTCGTAGGCGCCGAACGCGAGCAGCGAGATCACATCGCGGTCGGTGATCGCGTAGCTCACGCGCGCCTGGTAGTCGCGGTAGTCCAGCGAGGTGCTCGAATCGAGGAGCGAGAAGAGCGCCGACGTGTACGAGTACCGGCCGCCGGCCAGCGCGGTCCCCTTGCCGTTCGCGAAGGGCGCCTCCACGAGGCCGCCCGCGTCGATGATGCGCAACTGCCCCTCGCCGTGCGCGTGCTCGGCCGGCGCCGCGGCGGTCGAATCGACGACGCCGCCTGCCCAGCGCCCGAGCGCCGCAGGATAGCCGCCCTTGTGGATGTCGGTGCGCGCGACGAGCGCGGGCTGGATGACCGAAGGACCGAGCCCGAAGTGGAAGAGATAGGGAACGCGGACGCCGTCGAAGTAGTAGCCGACGTTCCCGGGCGGCGCGCCGCGCACGTAGAAGTAGGGCAGGCCGCTCACGATGGGCGTCACGCCGGTCGCCACCTCGAGCGCGCGGAACGGATCGCCGAACGCGCCCGGGAGCTGCCGCACCTCGGCGCGCGCGAGGGACTCGGTGATCGGCGCGCCGACTGCGCCCTTGCCGCCGCGCACCAGGACGACCCCGGGAGGAGGAGGTGGTGGCGCCGCTCCGTCCGGCACGGGCGGGGGCGGGTCGACCGGCGCGGGCGGCGGCGGCGGCGGCGCGGCCTTCGCGAAGTCGATGCGAAAGCGAATGGTCGCCGCGAGGGGCACGCCCCCGCGCGTCGCCGGGACGAAGCGCGCCGCGCCCACCGCCTCGATAGCGCGCGACGCGAACGGCTCGCTCCCCTCCAGAACACGTGCATTCTGCACACTGCCGTCGGCCGCTACCGTGACCGCCACCACCACCGAGGCGCTCCCCTCGGCGCCGTTGGGATACCCGGCCGGCACCGGTGCAAGCAGGCGCGGCGGAACGATGGCCGCCTGCTCCGAGGGCGGATCGTCGGCGAGCGCCGGGCTCCCCACCAGGCTCGACGCGCCGACGAGCGCGAGGGCGGCGAGCGTTCGTACAGACCTCGCCCCGAGCACGCGGCGAGTCTAGATCAATCCGGGTCGCTCGCCTCGGTCTCGATCGCGGCCATCGACGGACCGGCGACGTCCCCGGCGTCGTTCGCTGGGACAACAGCGTCCTTCGCTTCCACCGCCGCCTGCCGGGGGCGGCTCGGCACGAGGGCGGCCATCACGGGCGCCTGCTCGGGGCGGACGACGGTCGGGATCACGACCGCGGTGTCCGCCGGCGACCGATCGCTGGTGTGCGTTGGCGAAGCGAGCGCGGCGCGCGTGGTCGTGGCCACCACGCCTCGCGCCGCGAGACCGCCGAAGATCGCCGCCACCACGAGCACTCCGCCGCTCGCGAGCAGCGCGTACTTACGACGCCGCTCGCTGTGCGCCAACGCCGCAAGCGCCTCGAAAGAGACGGGGGGCGTCGACGTACCGGACTCCTCGCTGCGTCGGCGATCGAACACGCGCGTGACGCGCCTCGCCGCCGCGCGGGCGTTCGGGATATGCGCGGAGAGCGCCATCGCCAGCTGCGCAACGCTGGGGTAGCGCCGCGCGGGGTCCAGCGAGAGACAGCGCGCCACCACCGCGTCGATCGCCGCCGGCACGCTGGGCCGAAGGTGCGAAGGCCTGGGCGTCGGCGAGCGCATGACGCGGACGAAGAGCTTGGGCAGCGCATCGTGCCCGTAGGGCGTCTGACCGGTGAGGAGCTCGTAGAGGATCGCGCCGAGCGCCCAGATGTCCGAGCGACAGTCGAGGGAGGCCGACCCTTCCATCTGCTCGGGCGGCATGTAGCTCGGCGTACCGAGCACGGTACCGGGGTCGGTCAGCGCCGTGAGGCCATGCCGCTGGGACATCCGCGAGATGCCGAAGTCGAGGACCTTCACGCACGGCGAGCCGTCGGCGCACTCCGTCAGGAAGAGGTTGGCCGGCTTCAGGTCTCGATGGACGATGCCGAGGGCATGCGCCTCGGCGAGGGCCTCACATGCCTGCAGAATACACTCGATGGCGACGCGGATGGGGAGCGGACCGCGCTGCTTCACGAGGTCCGAGAGGTCGACGCCCGACAGGTATTCCATCACCAGGTAGGGCACCGCCGGGATCCCCGGCGCGGCCTCGAGCTGCCCGATGTCGTGGACGCGCACCGCGTGCTCGCTGCGGATCTTCGAGACGGCGCGCGCCTCGCGCTTCAGCCGCTGCACGTAGCCCGGGAGCAGAAGAGCGCGCTCGGACAGGACCTTGAGCGCCACCGGCTGGTCGAGCTCGAGATGGGTGGCGCGGTAGACGACGCTCATGCCGCCGCGACCCAGGACGGCGTCGACGCGGTACTTGCCGCCCACCAGCGCGCCAGGCGCGAGGACGGCGACGTCTCCATCAAGGTCGGCGCTCTCGTCGGCTTGCATCGCGGTCTACTCCGAAAGTCGTGAACGCTTGTGCGAGGATCGTGCCCTGACCGACGCGCTCTATCTCCCCGGATCCTGACGAGGGGAGGTGGCGCGCGCGCGACCCGCGGGGCACTGCGCTACGCCCCGCTCGGTCCGCTGCGGCATGCTGGGTGCACTGCCGTTCGTCCGATGGACCTCCGGCGCGCTGCTCGAACCTTCCGCGACCAGCGCAGCACGCCATGGGTCCTCGGGCTGCGCCTCGCGTTCTTCGCGACCGCCGGGATGTTCGTCCTCTACCTGCTGGCAGCGAACGTGGTCCTGCGCACGCACCTCCTTCGGGGCTGGCTCGGTCGCCATCCCCAAGAGCTCTTCGTCGACTACCGTTCGGCGTGGTCGCTCTATCCCGGTCACGTCGTGGTGCGGGACCTCTCGGTCCGCCACCAGAGCGCGCACGTCCAGTTCCAGCTCGGTCTGGATCGCGCCGAGCTCCACCTCAGCCTCTGGGCGCTCACGAATCGCACGCTCCTCGTCGACCGACTCGATGTGCAGGGCGGAGAGTTTCGCCTGGCGCACAAGTCCGTATCGCCAGAAGGTAACGAGGGCAGGATCAGCGCATTCCCCACCATCGAAGGCTTCACCGGGCCTTACGTTCCCCCGGTGCGGCCCGGTGGCTCTCACCCGTGGACCATCGAGATCGACGCCATCACCGCGACCATGCGCGAGGTGTGGACGATGGAGTATCGCTACCGCGGCGACGCCCACGTCACCGGGGCGTTCCGGGTGCAACCGCACCACGAGATCTACGTCGCGCCGTCGCTGATGATCACGCACGGTGGCCTCCTCTCCCTCGGTGACCGCGAGCTGATCCGCGGTGGCGAAGGGCGCGTGGAGGCGACGCTGGACCGCTTCGATCCCGGCGTGATCCGCGGCATCGACATCGTCCGACAGGTGAGCGGAAGCGTGCAGCAGACCGGCGAGCTGGCGTCGCTCGCGAGCGTCGCAGACACCTACTTTCCGGGACGAATCATGCACCTGGAGCGCGGCAGCGGACCCCTCGAGATCGCGACACGCCTCGACCACGGCGTCTTTCAGCCGGGCGGGCGCGTCACGTATCGGTCCGCGGAGGCGGTCGTCGTCCAGGTGGGCAGCGTGATGTTCGCGGGCGATCTCGACATGGTCACGCGCGTGGAGGGGCCGGGCGACCACCCCATCGTGAACGTCGAGGCCGCCATGGCCAAGGGCGTTGCGTTTCCGAGCGGCCGCTCCTCGGAGGCTCACGCCCTAGACCTCCGCGAGGTCCGCTCGTCGGTGTCGTTCGATCGCGCCGACATCGTCGCGATCGGCGAGACCAAGGTGACGCGCGCCGCTGCCTCGATGACGTCGGCGCACGTCGCGGACCTTCACGCGTGGCAGCCGGTCGCGCCCGAGGGCTGGACCTTCGCTGGCGGCGCGGTCACCCTCGCCGCGCGCGCGAGCTACGAGGGCGGCCATCTCGACGGGCGCGCCGACGCGCGGCTTGCCGAGGCCGCCGTGGGCATGTCGACGTTCGGGATCAAGGCGAGCGGCAAGACGGCGACCGTGGTCACCAGCGACGACGTGAGCAAGGAGATCCTCTTCCAGGGTCTCAGCGCGGACCTCGACGGGATCGCGGTGCGCCTCCTGCGGAGCCACACCGAAGGGCTGTGGTTGCGTGCCCGCGCGAAGGCGCTGCGCGTCACGACGGAGGGCGCGGCAGATACCGAGATCGCCGTCGAGTCGGGGCCCGGCGCCCGCACCGTGGAGCTCTTCTCGCGCCTCGCCCACGTCCCCGACGTCGCCGCCGAAGCCGCCGGCGGCACCGAGCTTCGCGCGACCCTGCACCTCCGCGCGCGACCGGGGGACCTCGGGCTTACCGTGAAGGAAGCGAAGAACGGGGCGCTCGAGGGACGCGGACGGATCCGCAAGACGGCGGCGGGAGCGTCGGGCGCGTTCCTCGTGAGCGTGGGTCCGCTCCACGCTGGAATCGAGATCTCACCGGGCGGGGTCTCGATGAACCCGCTCGCGGGAGGCGCGTGGCTCGACGAGAAGCTCCGTCAGCGCTGAGCGGATCCTCCGGGGTACGGCGCGTCAGTGGGACGTTGCGCTACGCGTCGGGCGTTGCCCGCATTCGCCCCGCCGCGACAAAAGGGCGCGAATTCTGCGACCCTTGCTACGTCCACCCAGGTGGCGCTGTAGAAAGCGACGCCCTCGCTTCGCCCGAGTTGTCGTTCGTCCCGGACTGGCGTTTGCTAAAGGTGCGCTCGACCGACCGTCGAGCAGGAGGTTCTTCGAATGTCTCGTCGCTTCGCCATCGCATTCCTTACGGTTGCCCCGCTCGTGTTCCTCGCCCCGAAGCTCGCCCATGCCGGGCTCGAGGCTTGCGGAAACATCAACGTCAAGGCCGACGCCAGGTGCGAGGTCAAGGTCGACGCCGGCTGCTCCGCGCAGTGCACGCCGGTCAGCTTCACCGCCGCCTGCCAGGGCAGGGCGGTCCTCTCGTGCGACGGTGAGTGCTCGGCGAGCGTCGACGCGAGCTGCACCGGCAGCTGCTCCGCCGACTGCAACGCGAAGTGCACCGCCAACCCCGGCAGCTACAGCTGCTCGGGCAGCTGCTCGGGCAGCTGCGAGGCCGACTGCTCCGCGCAGTGCCAGGGCGCGGCGGGCGGAGGCTCGGCGCAGGCTGACTGCAAGGCCAGCTGCTCGGGCAACTGCAACGCGAAGTGCAACGCGAGCTGCAGCGGCACGCCTCCCAGCGCCACGTGCGAGGCCAAGTGCTCGGGCTCCTGCTCCGGCTCCTGCCAGGCGAAGGCCTCGGCAAAGTGCCAGATCAGCTGCCAGGCGGAGTTCGATGCGCCGAAGTGCCAGGCGGAGCTCAAGGGCGGCTGCGACATCCAGTGCAAGGATCCGAAGGGCTCGATCTTCTGCGACGGCCAGTTCGTCGACAGCGGCGGCAACCTCGAGAGGTGTGCTGACGCGCTCAACGCGATCCTGAACCTCAAGTTCTCCTCCTCCGCCTCCGCGGAGTGCAGCGGCAACGGCTGCTCGGCGGAAGCCAAGGCGAGCGCCTCGGCGTGCTCGACCACCACGCCCGACTCCCCGAACGCTCCGCTCGCCCCCGCCGCGATCGCGATGTGCGCGGTGGGCGCGGTGCTTGCACGAAGGGT
>JAYTBL010000793.1:0-3131 GCA_043736975.1 Polyangiaceae bacterium | reverse complement strand
GGCCAGCCGATCACGATCGGCAGCCCGGCTGACGAGAAGCGGCTCCGCCGCTACGTCGGACTCCTCGACGGCATGCGTCAGGTCGGCAACATCTTCGGCGGCGGCCCCCTGGGCGGCGGCGGTGGTGGTGGCGGCGACGACCTCCCGGCGACGAAGTGAGTCGCTGAGCTGAAAGAGGTCGGTAATCCGACCACGATTGAGCGCCACGGCTTCCGAGCCGTGGCGTTCGTCGTTTAAGCTGCGCGGATGAACTTCGTGCCGCCGCCCGCCCGCCCGCCCGCCCCCCGCCCCATCTCCGAAGTGGCCAGCGATCTCGGTCTCACCACGACCGACTACGAGCCGTATGGCCGCGGCAAGGCGAAGCTCGGGCTCGCGCTGCTGAATCGGCCGCCCCGCGGCAAGGGCCGCCTCGTGCTCGTCACCGCGATCAACCCGACGCCCGCCGGCGAGGGCAAGACGACGACCTCGATCAGCCTCGCGATGGGCCTGCGCCGACTGGGTAAGAACGCGGTGCTGGCGCTGCGCGAGCCGTCCCTCGGGCCGGTCTTCGGCGTGAAGGGCGGCGGCACCGGCGGCGGCAAGGCCTCGCTCACGCCCGCCGAGGACATCAACCTCCACTTCACGGGCGACATCCACGCCATCACGTCCGCGCACAACCTGCTGTCCGCGCTCGTCGACAACACCGTCTACTTCGGTGACGTCATCCCGGGGAAGGGCGAGCTCGATCCGCGGCAGATCACCTGGGGCCGCGCGATGGACATGAACGACCGCTTCCTCCGGAAGTGCATCGTGGGGCTCGGCGGCAAGGCCAGCGGCACGCCGCGCGAGGAGCGCTTCGACATCACCGCCGCCAGCGAGATCATGGCCATCATGGCGCTCGCCTCGGATCACGAGGACCTCGAGCGCCGCCTCGCGCGCATCGTCGTGGGCCAGACCTACGAGGGTCAGGCCGTCACCGCGGGCGACATCCAGGCCGCGAGCGCGATGACCGCCGTGCTGCGCGACGCGCTGGAGCCGAACCTCGTGCAGACCGAGGAGGGCGGCCCGGCCATCGTGCACTGCGGTCCCTTCGGCAACATCGCGCACGGCTGCAACAGCGTGATCGCCACGCGGCTCGCGATGAGCCTCGGCGACTACGCGATCACCGAGGCGGGCTTCGGCTTCGATCTCGGAGGCGAGAAGTTCCTCGACATCAAGTGCCGCCTCGCCGGGATCTGGCCGCGCGCGGTGGTGGTGGTGGCGACGCTGCGCGCCCTCAAGATGCACGGCGGCGCGCCGGTGAAGACGTGCGGCGAGCCTGACGCCGAGCGCCTGAAGAAGGGCCTCGACCACATCGAGAAGCACCTCGAGACGGCGAAGGCGTTCGGCCTCACGCCCATCGTGGCCATCAACGTCTTCCCCAACGACACCGAGGAGGAGATCGCCATGGTGGAGAAGGCGGTGGGCGCGCTCGGCGCGCGGCTCGCGCGCTCCGAGGGCTTCGGTCGTGGAGGCGAGGGCGCTCTCGACCTCGCGCGCGTGGTCGCCGAGGTGGTCGACGCCACCGACGCGTCACCGCCCAGCCCGAGGTTCGTCTACGAGGACAGCGATCCGCCGCAGGAGAAGATCCGCAAGATCGCGCGCACGGTGTACGGCGCGAAGGACGTGGTCTTCACCGCGGTCGCCGAGAAGAGCCTGCTGCGGGCGAAGGAGCTCGGCTACGACAACCTGCCCATCTGCATGGCGAAGACGCAGATGTCCCTGACCGACGACCCCGCGGTCTACGGCCGCCCGAGGGACTTCGTGATCACGGTGCGCGAGGTGCGCCTGTCAGCGGGCGCGGGCTTCCTGGTCCCGCTGACCGGCGACGTCATGACGATGCCGGGGCTGCCCAAGGTGCCGGCGTCGCGGAGCATCAAGCTGCTCCCCAACGGCAAGATCAAGGGGCTGATGCAGAACGATTGAGTCAGGCAGGTCGACACCTCGCGGCGCGCGCCGCGGCCATCCCCTTGCTCAGCGTTTGAGCAGGGATATGCCTTCGCCCGGACCTGCTCGTTCCTCGTGGAAGAACCCGAGCAATCGAGCTCGGATCGGTGTTGGCACACGCTGCAGGTCGACGCCCAGGGTCGAGCGCGCTAAATTTCGGGTATGGCCTCCCCTCCGGAGTCGACGCGAGACCTCCCCGCTGGCGCGCTCGTGCCGGCGACGGAAGATGATCGCCGCGAGCT
Source organism: Polyangiaceae bacterium (assembly GCA_043736975.1). GTDB lineage: Bacteria > Myxococcota_A > Polyangia > Polyangiales > Polyangiaceae > Labilithrix. The sequence continues at coordinate 924 of JAYTBL010000793.1, read as the reverse complement.
CGAGCTCGCTCTTGCCGAGACGGGCGGAGTGACGCTCACGCGTGAGGAGCTTCGGATCTGGGCTGAGACCGGCGAGTGTCCCGCGTCCCTACGCTGAGGCCGCGATTCCTCGCGCGGCTTCGAGCTCTCGGCGCCGTCGCAGGTACGCCTGCGATGGCCGCCGTCGGGCGGACGAACAACGCGATCTGCGATGCCCCTGCTCTGCCGACGCCGTTCGACGTGGTGGGCGCGATGCCGCCGACCTCCGCCGCGCTCGTGCGCCGCGTGGCCGGCTTCAACCTCTGGCTTTGGTACCAGCACGACGACGCGACCGCGGTCTTCCTGATGGTCACGTCGACGCCGCCCGTCCCCGTCGACTGAGATCGCCGTGCCGAGCCATCCGCACCAGCGGCGATTGGGACGAGGGAAGAACCGTTCCTGTTGTCTCGTCCGGCTCTACGGAGCGGTGCCTTCGAGGAGCGCGGGGGCCTTCCAGTCGACCAGCTTCCTCTCGAGATCCTCCGCCCGCACGCCGAACACATCCGCCCTCCCGCGCATCGATCCTTCCGCGCCCGCATCCACCGTGAAGCGGTGCGATGCGCCGTCCGCCTTCACACCGAAGTCGACGTACGGCGCCACCGACATCGTGATGCCTGAGTCGCCGTACGCCGATAGCTCGGCGTCGGCCTCGATCGCGCAGCGGGCCTCGATCTCGCCGCCCGCTTCCATCGTGAAAGAGGGCTTGATGCTGAACTCCGACTGCATCGGCGGGCTCCACGCCGCGCCGTCCCACGACGCGCCGAGGCGCACCGCTGACTTCGCCTCCACGCCGGCATGGGCGACGAGCGGGCCGCCGAACGCGAGCTGGCAGCGCAGCGTCACCGTGAACTGCACCGACGGCGAGATCGGCACGCCGCCCACCGCCAGGTTTGGCAGCGCGACGCG